>JACCXQ010000015.1 GCA_013696945.1 Chloroflexota bacterium
GGCTGGGTCGGTCGCACATGCGAGCCCCGTTCAACACTCGGTGGCCAGCAGGTAAGGTTGGCCAGCTCCGACCGGCCTCGACGATCGTGCCACCAATGGCCCGCTGACCTGGACGAACGGCCGACGACCGCACCCCGCTATCCTCGCGCGGTGCCTGAGCCCCTGTCGCTGACCGGCCATGACCTGACGCCTGAAGGTGTGGAGTCGGTCGCCCGACACGGCGCCATGGCGACCTTGGCTCCCGATGCGCGCGAGCGGATGGCCGCCAGCCGCGCCACCATCGAGCGGCTCGTGGAGCGAGCCGAGGCCGTTTACGGCGTCACGACCGGGTTCGGGGATCTGGCAACGAAGCGCATCGATCCCGCCGATGCTCGGCGCCTCCAGGAGAACCTCCTCGTCAGCCACGCGGTCGGCGTCGGACCCGCCCACGATCGAGAGACCGTCCGCGCGATGCTCCTGCTGCGCGCCAACACGCTGGCTCGCGGCCAGAGTGGCTGCCGGCCCGAGCTGGTCGAGCGGCTGCTCGACTTCCTTCGCGTCGGCATCCACCCGCGAGTCCCCGAACAGGGCTCGGTGGGTGCGTCGGGCGATCTCGCGCCATTGGCGCATCTGGCGCTCCCTCTCATCGGGCGCGGCCAGGCGGAGATGGATGACGAGTGGATCACCGCCGCTGCGGCCCTGGCCCGCGCCGGCCTCACGCAACTCTCACTCGAGGCCAAGGAGGGTCTCGCGCTGCTCAACGGCACGCAACAGATGACGGCCATCGGCGCGATGGCGCTCGTCGACGCCGAGCGGCTGGCAGGCACTGCCAGTGTCGCGGCCGCGCTCAGCACAGAGGCGCTGCTCGGGACGGATGTCGCGTTCGCGGCGGCATACCACGCCGCTCGGCCACATCCCGGGCAGGCACGGACCGCCGCCGAGCTGCGCCACCTGCTCCGTGGCTCGGGGCTTCAGCGCTCCCACCACGATCAGGAACACAAGGTCCAGGACCCTTACTCGGTGCGGTGCGCGCCGCAGGTCCACGGCGCCTCCCGCGACGCCCTCGCGTATGCCCGTCGCGTGCTGGAGATCGAGATCAACAGCGCCACTGACAACCCACTCGTCTTCCCCGAAGGCTCGGACGCCGATCCCGACGCGCTGGCCACGGGGCACGGACGGGTCATCAGCGGCGGGAACTTCCACGGGCAGCCAGTCGCGCTGGCGATGGACTTCGCGAAGCTCGCCATCGCCGAGCTCGGTTCGATCAGCGAGCGCCGCATCGCGTTGCTCATCGACGGCCGGATGTCCGGACTGCCCGCCTTCCTCGTCGCTGACGCGGGGCTCAACAGCGGGCTGATGCTCCTGCAGTACGCTGCAGCTGCGCTCGTTTCCGAGAACAAGGTGCTGGTCCATCCGGCGTCGGCCGACTCCATCCCCACCAGCGCGAATCAGGAGGACCACGTGTCGATGGGCTCGATCGCCGCCCGACACGCCAGGGACGTGCTTCGCAACGTGGAGCGGGTGCTCGCGCTCGAGCTGCTGTGCGCCGCCCAGGGACTCGACTTCCGCGTGACAGACGGGCTGGTAGCGGGCGAGGGCGTCGCGGAGGCCCATCGCCGCATCCGCGCACGTGTCCCGCACCTCGACACGGATCGCGACCCCGGCCCGGACATCGACGCGGCACTCGAGCTCGTGCGCACCGGCGCACTCCTCGACCTGCTCCCGGCGTAGGGAGGGGATCGGGGGGTGCGCAGGGGTCTCGTCCTCGGAGCGGTCGTCGCGGCCTTGATCGCTGGCATCCTGCTGGCCACGGGAGCCCTCCGCGGGCCGGGACCGACCGCGTCGGGCCTCCCATCGCCGACCCGGTCGGCCGTCCGGACGCCCTCGCCCACTCCTCGCCCGACCCCGACACCGACACCTCGTCCGACGCCCTCGCCGACGCCGTCACCCACTCCAGCACCGACCGCGACGACCTTCGTCAGCACCGATGGCTACACCATCACGCTGCCGCCGCAGTGGGCGGCGCTGGCAGTCGATCCCGAAGACGTCGGCCCGCTTCTGGACCTGCTGGGGACCCAACAACCGGAGGTCGCCGACCTGGTCCGGACATACCTCGACCTGTCCGGCGCACGGATCAGCATGATCGCGCTGGATAACGACCCGGAACATGCGGGCCCAGGCATCCCGCCCAACGCGAACATCCTGGTCCAGTCGAGCCTGGGGCTGCCGCTCGACTTCGTGGCAGCGGGCGTGGCCGAGGTGATCGGCCGGCTCCCGGGTGTCACCACGGACGTGACGCGGGAGCGTGTGTCCCTCCCCGCCGGTGACGCGATCCGGATGACATTCGAGGTCTCGACCGAGGGCGGCACGGGTCCGACCGGCGCGCTCGTCAGCTACCTCATCGTCCGGGACGGCGATGCTTATGTCGTCACCTTCGTCACGCTCAAGGAGCAGCTCGGGCGAGATGGCCCCGTCTTCGACGAGATGATCCGAAGTCTCTGCTTCGGAACGTGTCCGTGACGTAGATTCCATCGGTGGAAGAGCCGCGCTTCCTCGATGTGCGTGATGTCGCCACCTTCGGCCGCATCCCGCCGTGTGCGGACCCCCGCTTCGACCATCGGACGTGCGATTACTGGGAGGACGCGGACGGCGGGTCAAAGGCCGCGCGTCCCTCCTGGCTCTCCGCGGCGCCCGCTGCTCCACCGACGCGCCCCCGGCCCGCCCTCGCGGACAACCCGTTCGCGCCAGCCCCGAAGCCGGTCGTCGAAGATCCGTTCGCCGCACTCGCCGGCGATGACGATGGCGATGATGGCCCGCTCGGCACTTTCGCCGAGAACCCCTTCGCGCCGACCTCGACCCGCGAGCGGCCACTCCGCGTTGGTGTCCCGCGCAAGCTCGCGTTGCTCGACCGGGGCCGCGGCGTCTTCGGCAGCTACGCCAAGGTCCTCCTCGTCGACGACGAGGCGGTCGCTTATGCCCAGTTCGGTCCGCTCTCTGCATATCCCCGCGCGATCCGCCTGCGCGAGCTCTATGCGCAGCTACCCGATTCACCCCTGCCCGCGGTCATCACCTGCATCTCCACGACCACCGAGGCGCGCCGACGGGGCCACGCGCGGCGGCTCGTGGAGCATGTTTGTGATGACCTGGCCGAACGCGGCTTCGCAGCCGTGGAGGCCTATCCCGACCTGACCCGCGAAGAGGACGAGACGAGCGCGGGTCGGCCGATCTTCTGGCACGCGTGCGGCTTCGCCACGGCGGTCGATGACGAGCGGTTCCCGGTGATGCGCCGGGAGCTGGCGTGAGAACCCATTGGCCGCGATCCGTCGTTCCCCTCCCCATGACCGACCAGGGGCGCGTCGGGGTCGCGGGTCGCCGTGTCACGATCGTGCACGACTACCTGACCGAGACAGGTGGCGCGGAGCGCGTCGTGGCCGCACTCCTGGGGCTCTTTCCCCAGGCACCGCTGCACGCGTCGGCATTCGAGCCGTCTGTCATGGATCCGATCTTCGCCGAGCGCGGCGTCCGCACCAGCTTCCTTGGCCGCGTCGCTGCCGACAAGCAGCGCGCGAAGCAGTTGTTCCCACTCTTCCCGCTCGGCTTCCGGTCGATGCGCCTCGATCCGACCGACATCGTCCTGTCGAGCTCGTCGGGGTTCGCACACCACGTGCGCCCGCCGCGCGGCGCGCTCCACGTCTGCTACTGCTACACGCCGCCGCGGTTCCTGTGGCAGCCACGCGAGTACTTCCGCGGCAAGGAGCACCTTCGCCGTTCGCTCTGGCCGGCCCTCGCAACGTTGCGGGGGCTGGACGCGCAGGCCGCCCGGCGTGTCGATGCGTACGTGGCGATCTCTCGTCACACGGCTGACCGGATCGCGTCTGTCTACGGTCGCGACGCCGCGGTCATCCACCCGCCGGTGGCCGTGTCGCGGTTCCGTCCGTCAGCCGAACGGTCGGGCCACTTCCTCGTCGTCGCGCGGCTCGTGGCGTACAAGCGCGTCGACCTGGCGGTGGCGGCAGCCACTCGGGCTGGGCTGCCACTCGATGTGATCGGCGAAGGTCCTGAACGTCGTTCACTGGAGCGTCTGGCCGGACCGACCGTCCGCTTCCTCGGCCGGCTCACCGACGAGCGGGTCCGCCATCTGATGGCGCGCTGCACGGCTCTCCTCGTGCCCGGGACCGAGGATTTCGGCATGACCCCTGTCGAGGCGCAGGCGAGCGGCCGTCCGCCCATCTGTTTCGCCGCGGGCGGTGCCCTGGAGACCGTGGAGGACGGCGTCACAGGCTTTCTCGTCCGGGACGCCACGCCCGATGCGTTCGCGGCCGCGATGCGTCGCGCGATGGTCGCCGACCTCCAGCCGGGGCGCCTTGTGAATGCGGCGCAGCGCTTCGACGAATCGATCTTCCGGGCGCGCCTGGGTGCGCATCTCGAGACGCTCCTGGAGCGCCGGCCCGTGCGCGGGTCCCTGTCCGACCTTGCGGCGGCCATCACGGCGAGCGCCGCGGTGCCGGCCGAGACACCGGCCGAGCCATGAGCCGGCCGTGAGCCGCGCGGCCGCCCTCGCGCTTTCATGGCGGGCGCCCGCGCTCGGCGTCACGACGCTCCGCGCGGCGACGATGACCGCTCTCGGCGTCACGCTCGCGTTCCTGCCCTTCGAGTCCCTGTTCTTCACGGCGGGCGTGGCGGGCCTTGCAGTCACCGACCTGGAGGCCGTCTCGGGGATCGTCGTCGCGCTGTGGATCGCGACCCTGGCGCGTGAGCGGCGCCGGCCGGACCTGCCTCGCGGGATCGCCGCCGGGCTCGTGGCGCTCGCGGGTATCTCGGCCGTCTCGGCTCTGCTTGCGGCGCCGGACGTATCGTCAACGGCACTCAGGTTCGCCGCCCGAAGTGCCGGCTTCTGGCTGCTGTTCGGTGTTGCGGCGGACCTGGTGCGGTCGGAAGGAGCGGCGGCACGCCTCGTCGCCTGGGCCTTGACGGGCGCGACGATCTCGGCGCTGGTCGGATGGTTGGCCTTCGCGCGGGGCACCGCAGAGGGGCTCGTCGGCTTCGGTCGTGACTTCACGATCGGCGGGACATTGCGCATCGCAGGCACGTTCGACTACCCGAACACCGCGGCGATGGCCTGGGAAGCGGTGCTTCTCGCCGCGCTGCCACTCATCCTCCGACCATCGCGGCGCGACACGCGGGCACTGCTCGGCGCGGGGCTCGCCGTCGTCGGCGGAGCCATGCTGCTGACACTGAGCCGCGGCGCCGTGCTCGGGGCCGTCTGCGGTCTCGTCGTGATGGCCGCTCTGGCAGTCCGAGTCCGCCGCCCGTCCCTCGCGCTCCTCGCGACCGGCTCCGCCGTTGTGCTCGCCGTCGGGATGGTCGCGGCCCAGCTCGCCGCCTCCCTCCCGGTCGCCCGTTTCACGACCGAGAGCGACGCGGGCTTCTACGGCGCGACCTACACAGCACCCGACCGCGTGGACGCCCGTCCGGGCGAGCTGCTGGCGATCCCGGTAACGATCACGAACACCGGCGCGCAGGCATGGACCGCTGCCGGCGCCGCGCCGTTCCGGCTCGCATACCACTGGCTCGACCCGCAGACCGCCGCGGTCGTCGAGATGGAGGGCCGGCGGACCGCGCTTTCGCGAGACGTGGCCCCGGGCCAGCCCATCGACCTCGTCGCGTCGGTCGTCGCACCCGACGTCCCCGGCGGGTACCTGCTGGCGTGGGACATCGAACAGTCGGACGTGACATGGCTCAGCGAGAAGGGCGTCCCGTCGCGGACGACGACGGTGGTCGTCGGAGGTGTCCCATCGGCGGGCGGATCCGGCGGCGCGTCCGTCGACGTCTTTCCGGACATCGTGCCGGTCCCGGGGCGCTTCGAGCTTTGGCGAGCCGCGGCCGAGCTCGTGCGGCAGCATCCGCTCCTCGGCGTGGGGCCGGGCGCGTTCCGCTTGGTCTACGGCGAGGTGCTCGGCTACCCGCGGTGGGACACTCGGATCCACTCGAACGATCTCTACCTGGAGCTCGCAGCGACGACCGGGCTCCTCGGCCTCGGCGCGTTCGTCCTGGTCGTCGGCGGAGCCCTCCGCCGCCACGTGCGCGGCATCCGGGACGCGGCTCCGAGCGGTCTCGCCATCGGCCTCATCGGTGCAGCCGTCGCATTCCTAGCCCACGGCGTCGTCGATTACTTCCTGGGGTTCGGGCCGACCGGTGTCCTCTTCTGGGTCCTGCTGGGCGCCGGCCTGGGGCTGGCGATGGGCCGTGTGAGAGGCGGGGTCGAGAGTGCCGCATCAGGGAAGGGCAGGCCAGCGACGTGAAGGTCGGCTTCGACGCGACGACGCTGACGATGGAGCGATCGGGCATCGGCCGATACACGCTCGAGCTGCTCCGTGCGCTCATGGAGCACGAGCCGGCGCTCGACCTGCGGCTCATGGCCCATCGTCCGCTGGACGGGGATCTGCGAGCGAACGGCATCGGGCATCTGCCGCGGCTTCGCGGGCCGGGACTGCCGATCAAGCTGGCCTGGATGCAGACCCTGCTGCCGGTGGAGCTGGCGGCCAGCGGGTTCGACGTCTGCCACTTCACGAACTACCACGCACCGCTCGCCACGCCCGTCCCGATGATCGTCAACCTGCACGACATGTCGCTCCTGCTGACGCCTGAGCGGCATCCCTCGAGGCGTGTGATGACGATGCGGCCGCTGCTTCGCGGTGTGGCTCACCGCGCAGCCGCGGTCATCTGTCTCAGCGAGAGCGCTCGCGCCGATGCGATCCGAGTGCTCGACCTGGACCCGGCGAAGGTACGCGTCGTACCCGCCGCTCCGGCATCCGCCTTCCGTCCTGTCGGCGATGGCTCGACGCTCGCGGCGGCCGCCCGTCGCTTCGGGCTGGAGCCGGGGTTCCTGCTCTTCGTCGGCACCATCGAGCCCCGCAAGAACCTGGTGCGGCTCGTCGAGGCGTACGCCCGGCTGCGAGCGGGCGGCTTCGGTGCTCCGCTCGTCCTCTGTGGCGGCTCGGGGTGGAAGAACGGCGATCTCGTCGCACGGATCGACGCTCTCGGGATCCGATCGCACGTCCGCTTCCTCGGCTTCGTCCCGGACGAGGACCTGCCGCTCCTGCTGAACCTCTGCGGCGCCTTCGTCTACCCCTCGCTGTACGAGGGTTTCGGGCTGCCGGTCATCGAGGCGCT
>JACCXQ010000042.1 GCA_013696945.1 Chloroflexota bacterium
GCGGCACCGGCGCGACCGCCCGTGCTACGGGCGGGACCGGCGATGCCGGCTCGGACGCTCCCACGGCTCCAGGCGGCGCCACTCCCGCCGGCGCGGTCACCGGCCCCACTCCCGCCGGCGTGGCCACCCGCTCCGTGCGCGTCACGTAGCCCACGATCTGGTTCTTGCCGCGGCGCTTGGACTCGTACATCGCCGCGTCGACCGAGGCCATCAGGTCCTCGAGCGTGGCGCCGTCGTCGGGATGGACCACGAGCCCTATCGAGACCGACGTTCGGATCACGCGCGTGTCGATGCGGATGGCCATCCCGGCCACGTCGGCTCGTAGCTTCTCGGCCACGGTCAGCGCCCCGGCCGCCTCTGTCTCGGGCAGGACGATGACGAACTCGTCGCCGCCGTAGCGCGCCGCGAGGTCCGTCTGTCGGATGCTGCGACGGATGACGTCGGTGATGCCACGCAGCACGCGATCGCCGACCGGGTGCCCGAACGTGTCGTTGACCGGCTTCAGGTCGTCGAGGTCGAGCATCAGCAGGCAGAACCGGCGCCCGATGCGCGTCGCCCGTGCGATCTCCCGCTCGATGGTGCTGAAGAGGTAGGTCCGCGTGAAGAGGCCGGTCAACGGGTCGAATCGGGCCAGGCGGAACGCGGCCTCCCGCGCGCGGCGCTGCTGGAGGCCGGCCACGGTGGCGATGTACGCGAGTAGGCCGAGGGCCACGACGTTGAAGATGGCCCACGCGACCTGCGGCGGACCGATCGGCTCCCGGCCGGGCAGGAGGCTCGCCACGAGGAGATAGGCCAGCCCGGAGGCGATGGCCATGAGTGTGGGCGCCGCATCATCGGATGAGAGCGCCGCTCCACCGACGATGAGGAAATAGCCGGCCACGAACGGACTTCGGACGCCGCCGGTCAGCGCCACCAGGAGCGTCACCACTCCGATCGCCACCGACACCTGGAGGGCCTGGCGGAACCCGCGCAGGTAGGTCTCGGGCAGCATGTCGCCGACGAAGACGACCGCCAGGATCGCCACGGCCAGGACGAGGTAGATCGCCACCCCGGTCGGCCCGAACGACTGGCTCAGCGTCACTGCGATCCCCGCGCCGGCCAGGAAGAGCAGGCTGACCACGCGCACGACACGGTCGAGCGCCGACAACGCTGGCACGTCGGGCGTGTCCTCCGGGTGCGTATGGGGGTCGCGCGGGGGCGATGCATCGCGGGCGCCCGCGTCCCGGCCGGTCGACACCGGCCGCCCGGTCGCGCGCAGGAGGAGCAGCACGGCGAAGATGCCGAGCAACACGACCGCGCCGACCAGCAGTGACAGCTGTTCGATAGGCACGTCGAAAACTGATAGGGGTCGCCGCGTCTGGGTCGCGACGTGGTGTCGGCGACGGTACCCCGTTGCACCGCCGATGGTACTGCCGCGCTCGCGCCCGATGCATGCCGGGCGGCTGTTAGTGTGGACGTCGTGCAACAGGCGGGGCGCGACACGGAGCCCATCTCGGAGCTCGACAAGGGCATCATCGAGCGGCTCCAGTCGGACGGACGGCGGCCGTACACCCAGATCGCCAGCGAGCTCGGCGTCAGCGAGGCCGCGGTTCGAGCCCGGACCAATCGACTGATCGAGCGCGGCGTGCTCCAGATCGTCGGCGTGACCGATCCCCTGAAGCTCGGCTACGACCAGATGGCGCTGGTCGGAGTCCGGTGCCAAGGCGTCGATCTGTTGACCGCCGCCGAGGCGATCGCGGAGCTGCCGGAGGTCATCTATGTGGTCGTCACGGCCGGCGCATTCGACCTGCTGGTGGAAACCGTCTGCCGCGACAACGAGGCGCTGTTGTCGTTCCTTGTGGAGAAGCTGCGCCGCGTGCCGGGCGTGGCGGCGACCGAGACGTTCGTCTACCTGCGCATCGTCAAGCAGTCGTACCACTGGGGCCAGCCGTGAGCCCGCTCCGCCGGCGATACCGGAGCCTGCCGCTGGAGCGGCCGGTAGTGCGCGACGAGCCTTCCCTCGAAGGTGCCCGCTCGGAGGAGCCGTGCCCCGCCTGCGGGCGCCACACCCTCAGCCTGCTGGACTTCCCGTACGTCTCGACGATGGGTGTCCAGCCATATACCGAGCTGCTGGGCATGGGCGAGCCATCGGTGGAGCAGGCGCCCGGCATCGGCTGCCTGTCGTGCGGCGCCCAGTGGCCGGACCTTGCGGCGTTCCGAGACGCGCAGGGCGGCCGGCATCCGCGAGAGCGAAAGCGCGGCCAGAAGCGAGCCTGACCCGCTGACTGGTCGGGGCGGCGGGATTCGAACCCGCAACCTCGTACTCCCAAAGCACGTGCGCTACCGTTGCGCTACGCCCCGACGAGTTTCACGCTCCGAGAGAGCACATGCCTCGGAGGTTCCGCCGGTAGGGCTGGCCTACAGCGCTCCAATCGCATATGCTGGAAACCGGCTAGGTGATCCAGCAGACGAGGTGAGCGATGAGATCGAGCCCCACCGGACAGGCCGATGATACGGCCACGGGCGACCCGGACGAACTGACGGACCTCGCCGCGTCGTGGCGCCGCGGCATGCGGGCACAGCGGATGAGCGCCTCGACGATCGCGACCTACAGCATCGCCGTGGCGCAGCTGCACGCGTTCCTGTCC
>JACCXQ010000005.1 GCA_013696945.1 Chloroflexota bacterium
CGGTCACCATCGACGGCTACACCCAGCCGGGGAGCCAGCCGAACACGGCGACCGTCGGGTCGAACGCGATCCCGGGTGTCGAGATCCGCGGCAACGGCAGCTCCGCGCGCGAGACGGCGTTCCGGATCACCAGTGCCGGCAACACGTTCCGCGGACTTCTCATCGACAACGTCTATCGCGGCATCTTCATCGACACGGCGGGCGGCACCGACAACCGGATCGTCGGGAACTGGATCGGCTTCCACTCGGACGGCTCGAACGCGGCCCCAGGCAACTTCGCGATCGTGCTGAACACGGGCGCCGTCCGCAATCAGGTCGGTACGAGCGCGCTGGCCGACAAGAACGTCATCGGGAACTACACGCACGCGGTCGACGAGTATGGGCCGGGCACGAACGGGAACGTCATCCAGGGCAACCAGTTCTGCATCGGTCCCACCGGCTTCACCCTGGCGACCTGCTCGTCTGCGGTCGATCACAACTTCGGCCCCAAGAACGGCCTCATCGGCGGGACAGGCGCCGAGCGGAACGTGATCGGCCCCACGGCGCTGCAGGGTATCGAGTTCTCGCATGGGTACAACCCGTCCGGACCGCCCGGCTCCGACCAGAGCGTCACTTACCAGATCAACGGCCACCGCGTGGCGGGCAACTGGGTCGGTTTCCGCGGCGATGGCTCGTACGATGCGCTGTACCGCTCGGGGCTCAGTGACCCGGGCAGCGCCGACAACGGCCAGGCCATCAACGTCTACGACGGCTCGAACGACAACATCGTCGAGGGCAACTGGGTCGGATCCGTCTACGACGGCATCCAGGTCATGTCCCCTAACTCGCAACGCAACACCGTGCGCGACAACATCATCGGGGTGTCGCCGCTCGGCGAGCCCGCGCCGCTTACCCGGTGGGGCATCCGCCTCCGGATCGGCACCAAGTCCAACGTGATCCGAGGCAACACCATCCGCAACGCCGGTCTGGGCGGCGTGGGTCTGACGCAGGGCAACGTCTACAACATCCGCATCAGCAGAAACATCGTGACCGACACGAGCGGCATCGGCATCGACCTCTTCGGAGCAAGCGGTCCCGAGCCGAATGACGCCGGGGACGGCGACAGTGGTGCCAACACGCTGCTCAACACGCCGGTCATCACGACCGCGAACGCCAGCACGATCGCGGGGACCGCGTCGGGCAACGCGACCGTGGAGGTCTTCCGTGCGTCACGCCCCGCCGGCGAGAACGGCCTACCCACCGAGTTCCTGGGCTCGACGACAGCCGCATCGAACGGCACGTGGTCACTCGCCGTCGCGTCGACCGTCGGTGACCGCGTCACCGCCCTCCAGTTCCGCGCGGACGACAACACGTCCGAGCTCTCGACCAATGTGGAGGTCGTGGCGGGACCTGCGCCGCCCCAGCCGGGCGACCTGCTGGCGGCCGATGACTTCGAGCGCACCGTGTCGGCGGGATGGGGCGATGCCCCGACGGGCGGATCATGGACACACCGCGGCGCGCAGTCGGACTTCTCGGTCGCAGATGGCGCCGGCCGGATCTCCGTCGCGGCGGGCCAGTCGCGTGAAGGTCGTCTGGCCGTGGCTGCGGCCGACGTTACCGTCACTGGGAAGGTCTCGTTCGACCGGTTGCCCGGCACCGGAGGCTTCTTCGCCTACGCCCTGGCTCGTGCCAACGGCAATGACTCCTACCGCGCCTCCATCCGCGTCTCCACCAGCGGCGCGGTCTTCGTCCAGCTGAAACGTGCCATCAACAACGTCGAGACGAACCTGGCTGCGGAGGTGGCGACCGGGCTGACGCTCGCGGCGGGTACCGCGCTCGCGTTCCGCCTCGAGGTCGTGGGCACGCAGCTCCGGTTTCGGGTGTGGCATCCGGGCGGCGCGGAACCGACGACCTGGCACGTCACCGCGACCGACTCGACGGCCGCGCTCCAGGGCGCCGGCTCGGCCGGGCTGCGTGCATACGTCGGCAGCTCCGTCCCCAACGGTCCTGCGGTCATCTCCCCGGACGACTTCGAGGTCAGGCGCGGGTAGAGCAGCCACTTCGCCGCGGGTGGATCGACCACGGGCCGGACGAAACGGTCAGGGAGCGCCCGTGTCGCAGTCCCACCGCCGGGCCTCGCGGTCGATCGTCCACACGCCGGACGAACCGACCGACGAAGCGGGTCCAGGACCGACTCGAGCGGGGCTCGGCGTCGGTTCGTCCACTGGCTGGACATCCATCCCCCAAAGGCTGAGGCGCAGACTGAGGACAGGCGCCTCGTTCTCCGGTTCGTCCACTGCGCGGACATCGGTGGTCAGCGACGCCGGACGGTCGTCGCGCCCAGCCCCAGAGACGGTCTATCCTCCCTGCCGCCGCCCTCGGCGCGGTCCGA
>JACCXQ010000077.1 GCA_013696945.1 Chloroflexota bacterium
CCGCCGGCAGCATCGAGGGTGAGCCAGGCCTGCGGATCGATGCCGGAGGCGCGGAGGGCGGCTCGGACGTCCGCTTCTGACCCGGTCGAGACCACGACGCCGGCACGCACCGCCACGGCCAGGGGCCCGAGATCGGCCGCCCGGATGACGCCCGCTTCATCCTGGGTCGAGCCCAGCCGCAAGCCGCCGGCCATCGTCACGATCTCGGCGGCGCCCGTGACGAGGAGGTCGCCCTGTCGGCGGGTGCTCATCTCTCTGTGGACGCGCGTGCCAGTCGGAGCTCGAGTGCCATCGTCGGTTCGAACCCTCGGATGCGTAGCCATCGCGCCGCCTCGGTGATCCGCTCGTCCACAGAGGCATCGGTCACCACGCCCAGGTGATCGGCCACATCGATGAAGGCCGCCAGTGGCGCCAGCCCGATCAGCTCGGACTCGCGGAGTCCCACACCCTCGGCGGCGGCCAGGTCCCGGACCGTCTCCCAGACCCGCCAGAGCGGCGTGACGGTGTGGTCGAGCAGGTTCATCGACACCTGGGCGCAGCCGAGCGCCTCGAGTGAGAGCCCCAGCGCCTGGACGCGCGGCAACCCACCGTCCTTCTCGCGCACGGCGGACGCGATCCGCTTGGCGAGGGACAGATCGTCGCTGTCGAGGTTGATGTTGTAGGCGATCAGGAAGGGCCTGGCACCGACGGCCACGGCGCCGCCCGTCGGATGCAGTCGGAGCGGTCCGAAGTCCGGCCGGCGGTCGGGGTCGTCCGCGATGAGCGCACCAAGGCCCTCGAACTGCGGCCGGCGAACGTCGGCGAGGACGACGCGGTCAGGACGTGTCGCGGCACGGGCGTAGAGGTACACGGGAAGGTCGAACCTATCGGCGAGCCGCTCCCCGAAGCCACGGGCCAGGTCGATCGCCTCGTCCATGGTCGTCTCGCCGAGCGGCACGAACGGGATGACGTCCACGGCACCCATCCGAGGATGCTGGCCCTCATGGCCGTTCATGTCGATGCGTTCGAGCGCTACCGCCACGGCCGACTCCATCGCGCTCGCGACCAGCTCCGGCGGGCCAGCGAAGGTCAGCACGCTGCGATTGTGGTCGGGGTCCGAGGTCCGGTCGAGGAGGTGGACGCCGGTCGTGCCGGCGACCGTGGCTGCGAGCGCGTCCACGACGTCCGATCGGCGGCCCTCACTGAAGTTGGGCACGCATTCGATCAGCCGGCTCACCGGCCAAGTGTAGGTCGGGGCGGGGTCGGCCCCGCAGCGTCAGGAGCGCGCCGCCTCGGGTGAGCGCGTGACCGGGGTTGCCGCCCCGGGCGTGACCGGCCGCAGGAAGAGCGGCAGGACGATCGCGATGTAGGCCGCCCACACGATGAGCGTCAGCACCTCCGGCGCCGAGCTGTACCCGAAGATCGCCCGCAGGAAGAGCCCGATGCCCTCGTCGTGCGGCAGCACGCCACTGATGTCGAACGCCGTCTGCGTGCCGAACGTGATGACGCCGACCTCGATGAACTCGTGGACGGCGTGGCTGAGCAGCCCGGCGGCGATCAGGACGAGGCCGACGCCCGTGACCCGGAAGAACGTCCGAAGGTTGACGCGGCGCGAGCCCCGATAGAAGCCATAGCCGATGACGACGGCGAGCGCGATCCCGATGAGCGCCCCGGCGAGGACGCTCAGGCTTCCGCCCGCCGTGTCCCCGGCCGCCTGGAGCTGCCCGACGAGGAAGAGCGACGTCTCGACGCCTTCCCGGATCACCGCGGTGAAGGCCAGGATCGCGAGACCCCAGACGCTTCCCTCGGTCAGGACCCGGTCGACGGCACCCTGGAGCTCGCCCTTGACGCTCGCGGCCTGGCGCCGCATCCAGAAGAGCATCCATGTGACGACGGCGGCCGCGGCGACCATCGCCACGCCCTCGAAGAGCTGCTCATATGGCTCGGGAAGGCCCCCGATGGTGATGAGCAGGATCACGCCGACCACGAGGCTGGTGACGAGCGCCGTTCCGACGCCAAGCCATATCCGCGAGAAGTGGCGGGCATTCCCGGTCCGCGCCAGGTACGCCAGGATGATGCTCACTATCAGCGCCGCCTCGACGCCCTCGCGCAGGCCGGTCAGCGCGCCGCTGGTGAACGACCCGAGATCCACGTGCCGCTTCCTCCTCGTGATCCCGACTCGCTCGATCGGGATCGCAGAGCGTAGGACAGTGGGGTGCGGTTGGTCAAGCGTCCCTGGCTCGCCGACTCAAGGCGCCTTGAGCGGGAGGCGGGGTCCCTTCGCCGCGACTACCATGGCGCCGTGAGCCACCGACGGGACGCCGGCAACCCACATCCCCATCCTTCTGAGTCGGCGCAGGGATACCTGCTCGCCCTGAGGTGGATGAGCTCCGCCGGGCAGCCCACCATGACGGCGCCGCTGGCCAGGCGGCTCGGTGTCTCCACACAGGCCGCATCCGAGATGGTCGGGCGGCTGGCACATGACGGGCTCGTCCAGGTCGCTGGGGACCGGTCGCTTGCCCTCACGTCGACCGGGCTGGCGGCTGCCGACACGATCTTCCGCCGGCATGCCCTGCTGGAGTGGCTGCTCACGCGCGTGCTCGGCCTCGGGTGGGCGGAATCGGACGAGGAGGCGGCGCGTCTCCAGGGCGCGATCTCGCCACGGGTCGAAGCGGGCATCGCGCGACTGGTCGGGGATCCGCCCACCTGCCCACATGGGAATCCGATCGACGCGGCCAGCGCCCGACGGCGTCCGGCCGGGATCGCGCTCAGCGACGCTGAGCCGGGCAGCCAGGTGACCATCTACCGCATCACCGAGGAGGCGGAGGAGGACGCCGAGCTGCTCGTCTACCTGGAGCAGCAGGGACTCGTGCCGGGGACGCCGGCGCGCATCGTGGATGTCTCGGCGGCTCGTGACTCCGTAACGGTCGACGGGCCGCGAGGTCGCTCGACGATGGGACTGCGGCCGGCTGCGCTCATCCGCGTCCTGGCGGGCGAGGCGGACCCGGCGCTCTTCCATCGCGTCCCCGAGGGGGTCGACGCACTGGAGCGTCTCGTCTCGAGGTAGAGCCGGGCGGCGCGGCCCGTGGTCATGACGGCCGGTGGGGCGGCCGGGGGGCGGGAAG
>JACCXQ010000089.1 GCA_013696945.1 Chloroflexota bacterium
GCGGCGGGCATCGGCGAACGACCGACGGAGGACGGACCTCGACTCATCGCGGCCGTCGAGATCAACACGCTGGCCGGCAGCGTGCTCGCGCGGCACGGCATGGGTCGCGACGGCGAGGAGCTGCACATCCTGGGCTACGGGATGGACCCGGATGACAGCGGGCTGGAGCGACGCCTCGCCGCTCAGCGAGAGGGACGTCGGGTCCGCCTCGAGCAGACCGTCGCGTGCCTCCGCGATCACGGCGCCCCGATCGACGAGGAGCTTGGCCGGCTGTTCGACGAAGCGGGCCCAGGGTCTCACGACGCGCTCGGGCGGCCGCACGTCGCGCGTGCGCTCGTCCGCGCCGGTCACGCCGAGTCCATCGACGATGCCTTCGTGCGGTGGATCGACCACGGCCGGCCCTGCTACGTGCGCCGCGAGGGGATGGGGCCGCGTGAGGCGATCGACGTCATCCGGGACGCCGGTGGCGTGCCGGTCCTGGCGCACTCGCCGGCCGCCCCCCACCGCGTCGAGGTCATCGCCGAGCTGCAATCGTGGGGGCTCGCCGGCCTGGAGGTCTACTACCACACGTTCGTTCCCAAGACGGTCGGACGGATGGCGCGCTTCGCCCTCGGGCGCGGCCTCCTCGCGACCGGAGGCAGCGACTACCATGGCGACGCGATGCCCTATGCAGAGTCCCAGGCCACCACGTACGTCCCTGACGCCGTCGCCGAGAAGCTCATCGACGCCATCGAGGCGGCACGAGCCGGACGCTGACCATGCGTGAGCTGCCCGTCCTCGACGTGACCGCGCCCTCGCCGTCACGGGGCCGCGCCGCCCCCGCGGCTGGCTCACGGGTTGCGGAATTCGTGACGGACGACGTCGTGATGCCGCGCTTCCACGTCTGGACGCTCGGCTGTCAGATGAATCACTCCGATTCGGAGGAGATGGCCGGAAGCCTGCTCGCGGCCGGCTGCTCCGAGGCCCCCGATCTCGCGACCGCCGACCTGGTCGTCATCAACAGCTGCGCCATCCGCGAAGCGGCCGAGCAGAAGGTCATCGGGCGGATGGGCGTCCTCCAGCGCCTCAAGGATGGCAACCCCCGGATGCGCGTCGTGCTCACCGGCTGCTCCGTTCGAGCCGACAACGGCCCCGAGCTCCACCGCCGCTATCCGGCCATCGATCTCTTCCTGCGCCCGGACGAGGAGCCCGAGCTGACCGCCCGCCTCGGGCTCGCCGGCGCTACGTCACCTGGGGCGCTCGCGGCCAAGGGAATGGGGCTGCTCCCGATGAGTCGAGCGGCCGCAGTGGCGCATGGCTCGGTCGCCCGTGGAAGCGCTGTCAGCGCGTGGCTGCCGGTCATCTATGGCTGCGACAAGACCTGCACCTACTGCATCGTGCCGTTCTCGCGCGGCCCGGAGCGGAGCAGGCCCTTCGACGATGTCCTAGCGGAGGCGCGTGCGTTGGCGGACTCGGGCGTCCGAGAGGTCACGCTCCTGGGGCAGAACGTCAACTCATACGGTCACGATCTGCCGGTCGAGCCACGGTTCGCCGGGGTGGACGGGACCCGCACGCTCGGCCGGGCGCTCGACCTCGTGGGTCGCCCCGACTTCGCGGCCCTGCTGCGCGCCATCGACGGCATCCGGACATCGGACGGCGTGCCGCGCATCCCACGACTGCGGTTCGTGACCTCCCATCCCTGGGACCTGACCGACCGCTTGATCGGCGCCATGGCCGAGTGCCCGTCCGTCTGCGAGCACCTCCACCTCCCCGTGCAGTCGGGTGACGACGGCGTATTGCGTCGGATGGGGCGCCAGTACACGATCGACGCGTACCTTCGACTCGTCGAGCGGCTGCGCGCCGCCATCCCCGGCATCGCTCTGACGACGGACGTCATCTGCGGCTTCAGCGGGGAGGGCGACGCGGCCTTCGAAGCGACGCTCGAGCTCCTGCGGCAGGTGCGATTCGACCAGGTCTTCGCGGCGGCGTTCTCGGTGCGGCCGGGGACCCCGGCGGCGCGACTCCCCGACGACGTGCTACCGGCCGAGAAGCGAGGCCGGCTCAACGCGCTCCTCGAGCTACAGGAGGGAATCGGGCTGGAACGAAACGAGGCATGGGTCGGGCGCACCACCCAGGTCCTGGTCGAGGTGGTCCGTGAGCCGCGTTCGCACGCGCACGAGCCGACCGAAGGCGAAGCGGTAGCCGATGCGACCGGCACGCGCGTTGCCGGTCGTAACCGGCAGCACAAGCTGGTCCATCTCGACGGTTCGGCCGACGACGTCGGCCGGCTGGTCAGCGTCATGATCGAGCGCGCCGGGCCTTACGCCCTCTCGGGCCGCCGCCTCGACTGAGCCGGCGCTCCCGCCGCTGCTCGTCATCGGTGGCGCCACCGCCACCGGCAAGACGGCGCTCTCGCTGGCCGTCGCGGAAGCGGTCGGGGCCACGATCATCAGCGCCGACTCACGGCAGGTCTACCGCGGCATGGACATCGGGACGGGCAAGGTCGCTCGAGCCGATCGGGAGCGCTTGCCGCACTTCGGGCTGGACCTCGTTGATCCCGATGAGCCGTTCGGCGTGACGGACTTCGTTCGCCACGCACTCGAGACCCTGGCGGCGTGCTCCAGCGCCGGGCGCCCGGTCATCCTGGTCGGCGGGACAGGGCTCTACCTTCGCGCCGTCGGAAGGGGGCTCCCCATCGGTGAGAC
>JACCXQ010000148.1 GCA_013696945.1 Chloroflexota bacterium
GCGTCGGGGTGTCGATGATGACGACGTTGTAGACGCGCCGGAGCAGCGAGAGCGCCTTCTCGATGTCGCGCGTCGTGACCATCTCGGCCATCTCGACGCGCGGCGGCGCGAGCAGGATGTCGATGCCCGACGGATCCCGCCAGAGGACCTCCTGGAGGTCGCTCTCGGCGATCCGGTCGGTCGGCAGCTGGAGCAGCGACGGCGCGCTCTCGGGGACGCGGAGGAGCGAGCGCAGGTCGGCGAACTGGAGGCTCCCGTCTACGAGCGCCACGCGGTAACCGCCGAGTTGCGCTGCGGCGACCGCCAGGTTGAGCGCGATGGTCGTCTTGCCCACGCCGCCCTTGGCCGCGAACACGCTGTAGACCCGTGACAGGGAATCCGGCGCGAGCGCTCGATGCTCGGCGTGGGCGGCTTCGAGCGCGTTCATGAAGTCGAAGCCCGAGAACGGCATCGCGAGGACCTTCACGACACCCATGCCCGGCCCCACCTTGATCGGCTTCTGGGGGACGGTCAGGCAGATGATCGGAAGGTCGAGACCGGCCTGTCGCACTCGCTCGGCGACCTCCAGGCCGTTCATCTTGCCCTGGAGCAGGGCGTCGACCATCAGGACGTCCGGGCGTAGCTCCCGGATCTGATCGATGACCTTCTTGCCGTCGCCCAGGACGTCGAGGAGCTTGACCTGGTCCTGGGCGTTCAGCAGGTTGCGGATGTACTGCGCCACCTGCGTGACATCCTCGACCAGCAACAACCGGATCTGCGACGAGGGGGCGCCCACCGGCCGACTATACCAACGTGCCCAGGAGGACCGCCCGCTCCACTCCTGGTCCGAATGGGCCCATCTGATGGTCCCCCGCCACCCTCTCGATGACCATGCCAGCGGCCTCGGCCAGGGCCACGAGCTCGGTCGCACCGACCAGGTAGAGATCGTCGACGCGGGAGTAGCGGCGCAGTGGCCCGCCAGCCATCGGCCACACGTCGAACCACTGTGTGAGCGTGACGGTCGCGGTCGCGGCATCGTGGCGAGCCGACGTCGTCTTCGCGATGCGCTCCCCGGCGTCCGGGATCTCACGCTCCCACTCGAGCCGGGTGTGGCCGTCGTATAGCGCCAGGTCGTCCGCGGCGGGGAGCCAGATGTCGACCACCGCGACGCCGCGCGGGCGGAGGTGTGCCGCCATCGTGCGGAGCCCCAGCGCCTGTGCATCGCGGTCGCCCACGAGGAGCAGCGTGTTCAGCGCCAGGATGACGAGTCCGAATCGGCCGTCGAGCGAGACATCGCGCAGGTCGGCCTCGACCAGTTCCAGCGCACCACCGCGCCGCGAGTCGGCTGCCCACGCCCGCTTCGCCCGCTCCAGCATGTGCGGGTCTGCATCGACACCGGTGACTTCGTACCCTTCGGAGGCGAGCGGGATCGCCAGGCGCCCGGTGCCGACGCCCAGCTCCAGGATCGGGCCGCCCGTGCGCCGAGCGAGGGCCCGGTAGAGCTCCAGGTCCCCCGGATCGTCGATGAGGTCGAGGTCGTATGCCCGGGCGAGGAAGGCGCCCGACGACTCTGCGTGGGACCCTTCAGTCACCGCGGAACTCATGCCACGCCGCCTCGACCAGCGACGGCTCGGCGAACAGTTCGTACGCGGTCTGCGCGACGAGCGCGGCCGCGATGAGCGTCACCTCGTCGGCGCGCGGCGACGCGGCTGCGTCGCGGAACTCCGTGGAGTGGCCTGCCACGCCCTCGTCGCAGATGGCGATCGACGGATGGATCGTAGGCAGCACCTGGCTCACGTTGCCCATGTCGGAGCTGCCTAGCTGGTCGGCCTGGACGGGGTTGTCGGCGATCCCGTAGGCGGCCATGTTGGCCACGAAACGTTCGCGGATCGTGGCGTTGTCCTTCATCGTCGACGATCCGCCGGAGAAGCGGGCCTCGCCCTCGCAGGCGGTCGCCAGTGCGGCCGCATCCACGAGCGCGCGGAATCGCTCTCGCATCTCGCCGAAATACGCCTCGTCCGTGCTCCGGATCATGAATCGCCCGACGGTCCGGCTGGGGATGATGTTGGCGGCCGTCCCGCCCTCGATGACGATGCCGTGCACGCGCGCCTCGGGCTTGAGCTGCTGTCGCCACAGGCCGATCGAGCTGAACAGGAGGACGAGCGCATCGAGTGCGTTCCGCCCCTTCCACGGGTCGGCCGCGGCATGGGCCTGGAGCCCGGCGAAGGTGACCTCCACGTCCTCGCTGGCGAGGAGCGCGCATGCCGCCTGGGTCCGGTCGCTGGGGTGGAAGAGCAGCGCCGCATCGAGGCCGTCCATGAGCCCATCGTCGAGCATGAACTGCTTGCCCGAGCCCCGTTCCTCGGCCGGGGTGCCGAGGAAGACGATCTCGCCGCGAAGCTCCGGTGCGAGGCGGGCGACGGCGATGGCCGCGCCCACGCCACTCGCCGCCATGGTGTTGTGACCGCAGCCGTGGCCCAGTCCGGGCAGCGCGTCGTACTCGGCGAGGATGCCGATGCGCGGCCCGTCCGTGCCGAGCCCCCCGGGGAGCCGTCCGCGCACGGCCGTCTCCAGGCGTCCGGCCGGGTGCTCGACCGAGTAGCCGTGGCGCGCGACCGCTTGCGCCACCCACGTCGCCGCCTGCCGCTCCTCGAATGCCGGCTCGGGGTCGGCGTGGATGCGGTGGGAGAGGTCCAGGATCTCGGCGCGATGCTCCTCGACCATGGCCGCGATGCGCTGCTTGACGTCAGCGTGCGGACCATCGAAGCCGCCGTCGGCGACGGTGGCCGTCACCGTGTGGCTGCCGCGGCCGGCGGGGAGGCCGTGTGCGACGCATCAGCCGCGCCGCGCTCGAAGCGGACCGTGCCGCCATCGCGCTTCTTGACGGCCAGTGCGCTGATGCACTCGAGCGCGGCCCGGTGCGCCGCGGCGGCCGTGATGTCGGCCTGGTCGTACGGCGGCGAGACCTCTACGATGTCCATCGCTGCGAGCTCGACCTTGCCGACGATGCGCCGGATCGCGCGCAGGACCTCGCGCGTCAGCATGCCGCCGGGCTCGGGCGTGCCGGTGCCGGGCGCCATCCCTGGGTCGATGACGTCGATGTCGAGCGAGAGGTAGATCGCGTCGGGCCCGTCGAGGGCCTCCGCGAGGGCGTCGTCGATGACCGCCTCGGCGCCGCGCTCCTCGATCTCCTTCATGAAGTGCCAGCGCAGGCCGTGCTCGCGCATCCATTCGAACACCTCGAACGGCGGCCAGTAGCCGCGCAGCCCGACCTGCACGAAGTTGCGGCCCTTGACGGCTCCGGACTCGATGAGCCTCCGCATCGGCGTGCCGTGGCCGGCCAGGACGCCCCAGTCCTCGTCGGCAGTGTCGGCATGGGCATCGAAATGGACGATGCCGATGCTGCCCGGAGCGCGTACCTGGGCGATCGCGCTGGCGCTCGGCCAGGTGATGGAGTGGTCGCCGCCGAAGATGATGGGGATGGCGCCGGTCGACGCGACCTCGAGCACCTTGCGGAAGACCATCGCGTGGCCTCGGTCGAGCCACGCTGGCACGATGTCCGCGTCACCGGCATCGACGACCCGGAGATGCTTGAAGGGCTCGATGTCCAGCTGGAGCGAGTAGTCACCGCGCGTGTAGGTCGCCTGCCGGATCGCCCGCGGGCCGAATCGCGCTCCGGGCCGGTAGCTGACGGCGTCGTCGAACGGCGCGCCGATGATCGCCACGTCGGCTTCGAGCTTTGAGAGTTCCTGGGCGTCCGTGACGACCGGCTGCCGGGCGAAGCTGACGGACGTGCCGACGTAGGTGGGGATGTCGGGCGCCTTGAAAGAGGGATAGTCGCGGTCCCAGCCGTTGATCCGGGCATAGTCGGGCCGGGCCGGCCGATCGAGCGGGTCAGACATGGCGCGAGCCTCGCGCGGGGGGCACCGCCGGTTCCGGACCGCGGTCCAGCAGGGTGCACCACGTGCATCGTAGCCGCTTCCGTGGCGCGCAGGCCAGTCGGGGTTAGCGACGGGCGGTCAGGATCAGCTCGACGAAGAGCGCCATGGCCACGACGAAGAGCGCCAGCGGCAGGCTGAACACGCCCAGGACGCGCAGCAGCACGAGGATGGTCGCGACGCTGCCCAAAAGTAGCGCCCGACGCCCCGCGCGTGCCCAGTCGCCGCGGTACGCGATGCGATGGCGGCGCGCGAACGCCACGAGCCAGAAGATCGGCGCCGCCGTCAGCGCGACCGCCATGCCCAGGAGGACCGCGGCGGCGGCCTGGATCGTCGTGTCACCGACCGGCGATCGCGTCACGAATAGGATCGCCACACCGACCCAGGCCACGACCGCTCCCGCGAGCAGCGAGAGGTTGAAGAGCCGGTCGCGGGCATACATGGAGAGCCCGAGTCTAGGGTGCCCGTGATGCGGGATCGCCTCCCGGCCCGGGTCGCCGACCCCGACTGGACCGCTACGCCGCCGCCTCCGGGCAGATCGCGCGGTATGGGCAGTAGCCGCAGGCGAGGTAGTCCGGCCGCGCTTTGAAATCGCCGGCGCGGATGCCGCCTCCCGCCTGTGCGATCGTGGCACGAGCGCGGTCGAGGCGGGTGTCGTCCGGCACCGCCCGACCGACGA
>JACCXQ010000164.1 GCA_013696945.1 Chloroflexota bacterium
TGGTACCGCATACCGGATTCGAACCGGTGATCTCCGCCTTGAGAGGGCGGTGTCCTGGGCCTCTAGACGAATGCGGCTCGCGTCTCACGGAGACCGACCGTGGGAGCCGGCGTCCGGAGCGCCGAAGAGGATAGCACGCGCCCCCGGCGTCAGAGCCGGTGCGTCTCCAGGAACGATCTGATCGCATCGGCGACCGGTAGATGGCTCGTTTCCCCGACCACCAGTCCGTAATGGGAGTGCGCACCGAACGACTGGTAGCTCGCTCCCAGCCAAGCGGCCAGCCGCTTGCTTTCGGGCTCCGGGAAGAGCCGGTCGACGCCACCGCCCAGGACGAGCGTAGGGATCGCTTCGAGCATCGCCCGGTCGACCACCATGCCCTCCAGCATCTGGCGGCGGGCGAGCCCGGACTCCGCGCCCATCATGTGCTGGACGCGCTGGACGTCGAGCTCGGAAAGGTCCGGGTTCTGGCGTCGGACGTGCTCCGCCGCGCCGGCCCAGCCGATCAACTCAGCGCGGAAGACCGCGGGCACGAGGCGGACCACATGCGGCGGGGGCTCGGGACGGATCGGTCGCGGCAGGGCCGGGCTGATGAGCACCAGGCCGGCCGCACCCACTCGCTCGGCCACCTTCAGCGCGAGGAGCCCGCCCATGCCGTGTCCCACCAGCACCGCCGGCCGGCCGAGGGCCTCGAGTCCAGCCTGCGCGTCGTCGACATAGCTTTCCAGGTCGAGTGATGCGAGGTCGGCGGTCTCGGACCAGAAGTGGGCTCTCAGATTGAGCGCATGGCCCTCCCAGCCGCGCTGGGCGAAGTACGAGAGGTACCGCTCCCAGAGCC
Source organism: Chloroflexota bacterium (assembly GCA_013696945.1). GTDB lineage: Bacteria > Chloroflexota > Limnocylindria > Limnocylindrales > CSP1-4 > Palsa-1032. Next base: position 836 of record JACCXQ010000164.1, read on the forward strand.
ACGACCCTCCCAGCTCGCCGTGGAGCAGGTAGAGCGGCTTTCGGCGGGAGCGACGCTCCGGCAACCACGACTCGACGTAGAGCCCGCGGTCGGCGATGACGATCTCGTCCTTGCGCACCGGCCGGTGCGGGCGGGACGGGTCCAACTCGACGGCCTCGGGCTCTGTCGGTCCCTGCCCTGTCGGTCGCCTGTCCATAGTCAGGGCTCGAGCGGGTTGAAGAGAAGCCCGGTCGGCGCCTTGGGATGGAAGTAGGTCGACTTCTGGGGCATCACCGCCCCGGCGGCAGCGACCTCGATGACCTGCTCGACGGGTGTGGCATCGAGCAGGAAGCACGCATCCCCCTCCCCGCTCTCGACAAGCGCGATGGCTTCCCCCGCGTCTTTCGTGTAGAGGACACGCTCACCGCCGACCAGGTCGCTCGCCTCGACCCCGGCCACGCGGCTCAGTGCGCTCGCGAGGACATTGACGTCAAGCCGCCGAGCCACCTCAGGGTCGTCGCCACGCTGCGCGAGATGGTCGTCGTGGGCACGAAGGATCGCGCCGCCGTCCCTCGTCCAGACGCCGAAGCGGCTCGCGCCATCCGCGGGTCGCGGCTCGCCCATGCATCGCTGCAGCTCATGCGCGTCTCGGACGGGCTCGATGTCGAATGACGCTGCAAGGTCGGCCAGGAGCCCGCCGCCCGATGGGATCCCAACGATGACGCGGTGGGTCGCCAGGACCGCTGGAGCTTCATCGACCGCGTAGACGAGCGCGAGCACATAGTCGTATGGCGGGTCGGGCTCGCCGGGCCGGTCCCGGGCGCGCTCTTCGCCAAGCTCGTCACGATAGCGGAGCGCCGTCTCGTACCGGTGATGGCCGTCGGCGATGGTCAGGGGCGAGGCCGCCAGCAGCTCGATCAGTTCGGTCGCGGGGTCGTCGGTGGCCGTCTCGCTCCCCTCGACCGAGTGCGCCCACAACCGGTGTCGCACGCCGCTCGCGTCGGTGGTGTCGACCATCGCTGGGCCGGCGCTCAGCGCGTCGAGGAGCGGAGCGACCCCCTTGCGGTCGTGGACCAGCACGATCGGGCTCAGGTTCGTCCCCGTCGCGCGCAGCAAGTGATAGCGGTCCTCCTTCGGGCCACTCATCGTGTGTTCGTGCGGCCGTACTCCGCTGTCACGCCCGAGTGGCTCGAGCCGGAGCCGCACGAACACCCCTCGCGCGCTGTGCGAACTGCCATCGGGCATCCCATAGCGCATCTCGTGGACATAGAGTGCGGCACGCTCGTCCATGCGCAACGTCCCGTCCCTTCGCCATTCGGCCAGGGTCCGCGCTGCATCGCGGTAGCGACGTCCTGGATCGGCCGGGTCCGTGACGGGCGGCAGCTCGAGGCGGACGGCGTTGTTCGGATGGCGTGCCAGGAGCACGGCCTGCTCGGAGGGGCTGATGATGTCATACGGCGGACAGAGCACGGCCGCCAGGGGCACGCGCGTCGCGTCGAAACGAAGCGCCCTCAAGGGCCGCAGGATGGGCACCCGGGGATGGTAGCGGCGATGCAACTTTCGGCCGGTCCCGCGCGTCATGCACGCAACGTCTGCTCGCCATCGTCGATATCCGAGGTCTGATGCACCCTCCGAGGGGATCCCGGCCCGCCCTGCCGCGCCTCGCGTCCCGGCTCGCCGCAGCGCTTGCCCTCGCGGCTGCCCTGCTGCTCCCCGCAGCGTCACCGGCCATGGCGGCCGGCGTCACCATCAGCGCCGAGCCCCTGCTCGCGGGCCATGTCCGTCCGGGCGCGTGGGCGGGCGTCCGCGTGCACCTCGAGAACGACGGGCCGCTCGTGGACGGCGAGCTGCGCATCTCCGGCTCGCAGCAGGGACGGTCGACCTTCGGCGTCGCGGTGCAGCTCGCGACCGGTGCTAGCCAGGACCACATCCTCTACGGCCAGCCTGGATTCTTCGGCGGCCGGTTCGTCATCACACTGGTCAGCGGCGGTGCCACGGTCGCCACGCAGGACGTCTCCGTCACGGCGCACGATGCGTACACGCCGACCACGTTCATCGTGGCGGAGCGGCCGGAAGGCATCCTCGCCGACATCCGCCGCGGGGCGACGGTCCCGCAGTCGAACGCCCCGGTCGTCGTCTCGATCGGCACCGACGATCTCCCCGAGCGCATCGAGGCCTGGGCGGCCGTGGACCGGCTCGTCTGGCAGGACGTCGACAGCTCGCGGCTCAGTCGCGATCAGCTCACCGCACTACGGACGTGGGTCTCGGCCGGTGGCCGGCTGACGATCGTCGGGGGCACGACTGCGACCACGACGCTCGGGGCCTTCCCGGCCGAGATCTTCCCGTTCACGCCCGATCGCACCGTTGACGCGAGCCCGACCGACCTCGCTTCCCTCCTCGGCACTCTCCCCGTCGGCGCGTCCGCGC
>JACCXQ010000166.1 GCA_013696945.1 Chloroflexota bacterium
GTCGATAGTACGACAGCCTGCTGGCGGGAGTGCAACCCGATCTTGCGCGACGACGACCGGTTGTTGCTATCTCCCCGCGGCGATAGTGACGCATACGGAATCCCTCGCTAGGCTCGGCCTCAGGCGCCGATCGGGCCCGCCGCCAATAACACGCGAGGAGAACTAATGACGACCGAGCCTCCGAGCCTACTGCGCAGCCTCGATCGCTCACGGTCGCTGTCCGAGCGGGCGAAGAAGGTGCTCGCCGGCGGGGTCTCGAGCGACGCAAGACGAACGACCGGCGTGCCCTTGTACGTGGAGCGCGGCCTCGGCCCGCGCTTCTGGGACGTCGACGGCAACGAGTACCTCGACTACGTGCTCGGGCAGGGCCCGCTGATCCTCGGCCACTCCGACCCGGCTATCGCCACCGCCGTCAAGGCCCAGGCTGACCGTGGCCAGGCCTACTCCGCCCAGCACGAGCGCGAGGTCGAGGTCGCCGAGACGATCTGCCGACTCGTTCCGTGCGCCGAGCGGATCCGGTTCAACAGTGTCGGTTCGGAGGCTGTCCACGCCGCCTGGCGGCTCGCGCGCGCCTTCACCGGTCGCGGCCGAATCCTGAAGTTCGAGGGTCACTACCACGGCTGGCTCGACTCCGCGCTCTACAGCGTGCACCCTGCGCTGGACCTGGCCGGGCCCCCGGAGGCTCCGGTGCCGGTCGCCGGGACACGCGGCCAGACACCAGGCGGGGCCGAGGCCCTGGTCGTCGCTCCCTGGAACGATCTCGACGCTCTCGGGCGGATCATGGAACGGCACGAGGGCGAAATCGCCGCGGTGACGCTCGAGCCTGTCCTCTGCAACACCGGCTGCATCTCGCCGGTCCCGGGTTACCTCGAAGGAGTCCGGCAGTTGTGCCGGGAGCACGGAGCCCTACTCATCTTCGACGAGGTGATCACCGGATTCAGGCTTGCCCCCGGCGGGGCGCAGGAGTACCTCGGCGTCATCCCCGACCTCGCGATCTTCGGCAAGGCAGTAGCCGGCGGCTATCCCCTCTCGGTCCTCGCCGGGCGGGCGGACGTGATGGACCTGATCAGCCGTGGCGAGGTCGGACACGCGGGCACGTTCAACAGCAACCCCGTCGTGATCGAGGCGGCCTCGGCGGCGCTCGCGGAGCTGACCCGGGACGGCGGAGCGGCGTACACGCGCCTGTTCGAGAGCGGCCGGGCCCTGATGGACGGGATTCGCGAGGCAGCGGCCAAAGCGGGCATCCCGGTGCTCGTTCACGGCCCGGGCCCGGTCTTCCAGGTGTACCTGACCTCCGAGCCCGAGATCCTGGACTACCGCGCCTTTGCCGCGACAGATCTCGCCGGCCTGCAACGGCTGCAGCGGGAGCTGCTCGAGCGAGGAGTCAACACGATCGGCCGCGGTCTCTGGTTCCTGTCGAACACCCACGGCGAGGCGGAGATCTCGCAGACGCTCGCGGCCGTCTCGGAGGTGTTCGCAGGATGGTGACGATCGCCAGTCCGTCCGCGGAGTACCGGAGCGAGGACGACCGGCTCGCGGTTTGGCGGCGGGCCGCGCTTGAGCGCCAGCGGCGCTTCGCCGAGATCGCGTCGGTTCCGGCGCCGGGCTACCACGAGCGGAACCTGGCCGCCGAACGGGGTGCCCTCGTCACGGTGGACAGCTTCCTCGGCTCGCTCAACACCGACCGGGACGATGACGCCTATGCACCCCCGGGGCAGGTTTCGGCCGGAGGGTTCGCCTTCAGGCTCGAGCGAAGCCCGCACCCTGTCCTGGAGGAATTGCGCGAGCGCTTCGGGCTCGAGGAGATCTCGGGTCACGGGTCCGACCTGGAGCGCGCGATCCGGGTCAGAAGTTGGATCAAGAGCCTCTGGGCCCACGGCCAGCCGTGGCGGTTCCCACCGTACGACGGACTCCTGATCCTCGACCGAGCCTCACGCGGCGTCGAGTCGTTCATCTGCATGCATTACTCCGTCGCGCTGGTACACGCATGCCTGAGTCTCGGCATCCAGGCGCGCCTGATCAACCTCCATCGTGGGATCGCGGACGAGAGTGCACACGCGATTGGGCTGGAAGCGAGCGTCGAGCCGCCCATCGACGAGCACGTGACCGCCGAGATCTGGTCGAGAGAGCTGGAGAAATGGGTGATGGTCGACCCGGACTTCGACTGCAGCTACGAACGGAACGGTGCCCCGCAGAGCGCCTGGGACTTGCACGACGCCCTCGTCACCCGCAGCAAGTCCGAGATCTCGGTCCTCAAGGGGCCTGGTGCGGCTGCCTACGACGTCCTCGGACCCGACTTCTACGTCGACACGATGCTCGACTACTACGCCCACGTCAGCATCCTGATGCGAAACAACTTCCTCTCGGATCCGGACGGTCCGATCCCGGCTCTGCACCTGACCGACACGGCCACGCCTCGGATCCTCTGGCACCGGGGCGAGGACATGCGCCTGCGTCCCGATCTGCTCGGTCCCATGGTCGTCGCAACCCCATTCAGCCAG
>JACCXQ010000199.1 GCA_013696945.1 Chloroflexota bacterium
ACGTCGGGCATGATCTCCACGCCCTCGTTCATGGGACCGGGATGCATCACGAGAGCGCCCGGGCGCGCCACGCGCATGCGCTCGGCGGTCAGCCCGTAGCCGGCAACGTACGCCGACTCCGACAACGAGGTCACGCCGGCGAGCCGCTCGCGCTGGACGCGGAGCGCCATCACGGCGTCGGCACCCCGGAGCGCGGCGGCGAGATCGGTCGTGATCGCGAGCCGCCGGTCCCCTGGCATCGCATCCGCCCATGCGTCGAACCCGCTCAGCCAGACGGCCGGGCCGCACAGGGTCACGCTCGCACCCATCGTCGTGAGCGCCCAGATATCCGAGCGGGCGACGCGCGAGTGCAGCACGTCGCCCACGATCGTGACGCGCGCGCCCTGGATCGGCCGGGGCAGGCGGTGGCGGAGAGTGAGGAGGTCGGCCAGTGCCTGGGTCGGGTGCGCATGGCGACCATCCCCGGCATTGATCACATGGCCCGGGAAGTGGCGAGCCGCGAGCCATGGAGCGCCGCTCCGCGGATGCCGGATGACCAGGAACTCGATTCCCAGGGCTCCCAGTGTGCGCACCGTGTCGATGAGCGACTCGCCCTTGGTCACCGAGCTCGCCGCGACGGGCAGATCGACCACGACCGCGCCCAGCGCGCGTGCCGCGAGCTCGAACGAGAGCCGGGTCCGCGTCGAAGGCTCGTAGAAGAGGGTGGCCAGCCGCCGGTCGCGCAGCGCGCCGCGACTCGCGGCAGGGTCGCGTTCATGCGCCTCGGCCCGCTCGATCACGGTCTCGAGCTCGTCACGATCAAGCAGGTCAACGTCCAGGAGATGCGCGTGGCGCCAGCGCGGCTCGGCGCGCGCAGCCACGGTCAGGCGGCGCTCCTGCCGCCGACCGACGGCATCGCGCTGGTGCCGTCCTCGGGTTCCGGGTGGCGCTCGATGATGACCTCATCATCCCCGCCGTCGACCTCGCGAAGGTGCACGCGGATCGTCTCCTCGATCGAGGTCGGGACGTTCTTGCCCACGTGATCGGCGCGGATCGGCAACTCACGGTGGCCCCGGTCGACCAGGACCGCGAGCCGCACCGCCCGTGGTCGACCGTGATCCACGAGCGCGTCCATCGCCGCTCGCACCGTCCGGCCGGTGTACAGCACATCGTCGATCACCACGACCGTCGTCGACTCCAGGGAGAACGGGAGGTCGGTCCCCTTGACGAGAGGCTGACGGGCAAGGCGTGACAGGTCGTCGCGATAGAACGTGATGTCCAGCGTCCCGACCGGCAGCGCCACGCCCTCGTGCTGCACGATGGCTTCGCGGATGCGATGAGCGAGCGGCACGCCACGTCGCTGGATGCCGACCAGCGCGAGATCGCCCGCGCCCCCGTGCTTCTCGACGATCTCGTGGCTGATCCGGACCAGCGCGCGGCGGACATCGTCGGAGGTCATGATCCGGCGCCCGGTGTCGGTCACGGCGTGTCCTCCTTGCCGGGCTCGCGGGGCCGGCCCCTGAAGGTCCGGGTCAGGATAGCGTCAGGTCAGAACGCAGGGGTGCCCGATCGGACGTCGATGTCCCGGAAGCGAAGGCCCCCGAACCCACGCGGACCCCATGTCCGGAGCCGCAGCTCGCCGTCCGCCTGTTGGTCCGACGGCGCCACCCACGCCACACGGTCTTCGCCGAGTGTGAAGGCGCGGCGCGCGAGGGTCGTGGGGAGCAGCTCCGCGAAACGGTCGATACGACCGGTCTGCTCATCGACCCGGATGACCGCCAGCTCTCCCCAGGCGGCGCCCACGGTCTCGCTTATCCAGACGCCGAAGGCCGAGCCGTCGTCGGACCAGCGGACCTGCCAGTCACGGACCGGTGCCACCCGGGAATCGCGACCGGGCTCGACGGGCTCGATGCGCACCGGGAGCGGACTCGCGGTCACGGCAGGCGTCGGCGTTGCGGCGCTGGGCGATGGGTCGACGCGTGACGGCCGTCGGCCATCCCCGTTCGTCCGGTCCCCGTTCGTCCGGTCGGCCCGGCGGCCGCTGGGTGAAGGGGACACCTCCGGCACCGCGGCACTCGGCGATGCCTCGCTGGGCTCAGCGTCGCGGCGTGCCGGCGCGAAGGGGTCGAGTGCCCTCCAGTCGACCACGAAGAGGGCACCTCGGGCGGCCACGACGGCCTTTCCCTGGCGCGCAAGGTCGCCGCGCCAGACGACCGCGAGCCGGCCCCGCGGGTCGACCGCGGGAAGCCAATGGCCATCGACGCGGACGCTCCGCTCCTCGCCCGTATGTGGATCGATGACCGACGTCCGCGCCGCGACCGCATCCGTGATGCTCGTGGTCGCCGCGCGGCTGACCACGATCCGCGAGCCATCCCACGAGGCGAAGTACGAGCCGTGATCCGATGTGAGCTGCGTCGCACCGTCGTCGCCGCTCCGCCATATGTAGACGTCGGGGCCTCGGCTGCGGTCGGCGGGCACGGCGCTGAACGCGAGCTCCTCTCCATCGGCCGACCACGCCGGCGCGGCGCCCACCACGTGAACGTCCGGCAGGACCTCCTGGACCACGGCTGTCGTCGCCGTTCCCGATCCGGAGGCCAGCCCGCTCCCGCCGCCCCCGCCGCCCGACTCGCTGGCCGTGCCCCCGCCGCCCGGATCGCTCGCCCCACCGGGATCGGAGCCACGCGGCGTGCGCGCCGGTTGGCCCGAGGCGCTCCCCGGTCCACCGCTCTGGCCGGCGCCACCGGACGCCGGCTCCCGACTGGGGTCATCGGCGCCGGGCGACCGAGGGGGTAGCTCGGCAGTCGCGACAGGAGAGGTCGAGGTTTCCGGGGTCGCGATGTCCTCATCGGGGAACGGGTGCCCGCCGATCGGAGCGACGGGAGGATCCGGCGGGGGCAGGAAGACGACCGCTATCGTCTCGCGGCCCTCCACGTCGGTCGTCAGCAGCGCAAGGTGGCCGTTCGGCTGGTGGAGGTCGAGGGTGCTCGCGGTGACGGCGCCGGGCACGTCGACGACGCGTCGGCTCGCCGTGACCAGACCGGCACAGTCGATCGACGCCGCCGGGCAGGCGCGGTCGACGGTCGCTTCGTAGATCGCGAGCCCTTCGGGGGTGAACTCCACGAACGCAAGTGCCTGTGTCGGCACCTCGAACGGCGTGGGGAGGAGCGCGCCGGGTCGCTCGCCCTGGGTGCTGGTCGGCGTGGCGCCGCCGAGCTGCGTGCCGACCACGATGACCGCCAGCACGAGGCTCCCGAGGGCCGAGAGCATGAGGGCCGGCGAGCTCACGGTGCGCGGCCGTGAGTCGTCGCGGTGACGCCGCTGGCGTCCTCTCCCCCGAGCGACCTCCCGGTCGAGCGCCGCCGAGGTCCGCGCCCACAGGTCGCGCGGCGCCGGGATGGGCCGCAGGACCCGGAGGAGCTGCCGCCCTCGCAGGTAGCCGCGCTCCGTCATCCGGCATCGCGGGCAGATCGCCAGATGGGTCCGCAGCGAGCGGGCGTCGTCTCGCGACACCATCCCGTCGAGGCAGTCGGAGATCAGCTGGCGGAACCGCGCATGCGGATCGACGGGATGCCTCAATGGCGATCCTTCGCTCGGCGGTCCTGCGACCGGATCGACCGCACGGAGCCAGTTCCCCACGCGGCCGAAGGCGCCTGGGATCGCACGCGCCGGCCCTCGGCCACCGCGCTCCTGGCCTGCTCCACGACGAGCGCTTGCCGTAAAGATTCACGCGCGCGGGAGAGCAGCGCCCGGGCCGCGACGTGCGAGACCTCCAGGGCCTCGGCCAGTTCGAGCCCGCTCAGGTCATGGACCTCGGCCAGGAGCAATGCCATCCGCTGTCGCTCAGGGATCGACGCGAGCGCGCGCTCCATCTCGCCGGTCAGCCGACCGTGCAGCGCGATCTCCTCGGCGGACGCCGCCGTGCCGCGCGACTCGCCTGACCATGGGACGAAGCGGACGATGCGGCGGCGACGCAGCTCGTCGAGCGCGGTGCGCCCGGCGATCTGGTACAGCCAGGGACGGGCACGTGTCGGATCGGCGAGAGTGTCGTACGCGCGAAAGGCCTTGACGAAGGTCTCCTGCGTCAGGTCGGCGGCGAGCTCGTCGTCGTGGAGCATCCGGCTCAGGTAGCTGTAGATCTCGGCATGGTGCTGGGCATAGAGCTCCTCTACCAAGGCTCGGGCGCTCGCCTGGTCCTTCGTCATCTCATCGTGCCCACGATCCACCCTCGTCCGAGCGGGTGCCGACCATCTCGCCGACCTGGGGATCGGGCTCGGGACTGCTTCGGGTCGCGTCACCTGGGTGCGGGTGCGATCCGATAGCCTGTGACGCTCGGCGCGGCGCCCGTGTGACGTCTCCTCGTGGCAGCGCGTTCAACGGCCGTCTCCGCGCGGGAACGCATCCCAGCTACGCCCCCCGACCGGGATGCCCGCGGTCTCGTGCGCCGCGAGGACCCCGGCCCGCGCCTCGCCGAGGAGCTCTTCCACGGCTTCCTCGGGGCTGACCGGATTGACCGGCAGCCCGGTGCCCAGCTCGAGCCCCGCGATGTCGCGGAGGCGTGGGTGGATCTCCCAGTGCCAGTGATAGGTCTCGTCGACGCGTTGCCGGAGCGGCGCCGTGTGGAGCACCAGGTTGTACGGCGGCCCATCGAGCACGGCCAGGAGACGCAGGACCTTCTGGAGGGTCTCGGCCGCGCTGGTCAGCTGCTCATCGGTAGCGCGCCCGAAATCGGCGGCATGATGTCGAGGCACGACCCACAGCTCGAACGGGGAGCGTGACGCGTAGGGCGCGAAGCAGACGGACGCGGCGTCCTCGAAGACGAGCCGGTCGCGGCCGGCGACCTCGTCGCGGACGAGCCGGCAGAACGGGCAGACGCCTTTCCCGATGAGGTACCTCGCGGCGCCGCCAAGTTCCTCACCGACGCGATGGGGGATCTGCGGCAGGTCGTAGAAGTCGAAGCAGAGGTGGTCGGTCCGGGCGCCCGCTTGCGTGCCCCAGTTCTGGACGACCTGCAGGTAGTCGGTCTCCTCGGCAGCGCACGCCTGCGCGATCGCGTCGCGCGCGCGGGCGAGCATCTCGACGACGATCGCAGGCGACTCGTCGGCGAGCGTCCCGTGATGACCCGGCGGCGCCACGATGGTCTGCCAGGAGCCGATGTCGCCAACCAGCCCGAGGCCCGGCTCGGGCGCCTCCCGGTCGGCGGCCGAGGTGCGGCCGTCGTGCTCGCTTCCGGCGACGGTGAAGGCGTGCGGTTTCAGGACGCGGACGCGGACACCGTCGCCCTCCGGCTCACGGCAGTTGGGGCAGGTCTCGACCGTCTGCCCGAGCGGCCGCGCTCGGACCTTGAAGCGCTCCCGCTCGAACTCACGGTCGACCACCACGGCGACCCACCAACCGGTGATGTCGTCCTTCCGGAGCTCGAACAGACCGCCGGCCATCGATCGCGGTCGAATCAGGCGGCGCGGTCGCGTGCCACGGACGCCCGCTCGAGGTGGTCGGCGAACGCCCCCGCGAAGCGGCCGGCTCCCTGAGAGACGCTGTCCGTGGAGGGGGCGGCAGCGGCGCCGGCCCAGTGCCCTTCGTGCGCGATCGAGGTCACCTCGACGCCGCCGAGGCCACAAGGGTCGATGAGGGTGAAGTCGCGAAGATCGGTCGTCACGTTGAGCGCGATCCCGTGGTAGCTGACGCCGCGCTCGACCCGGAGCCCCAGCGCTCCGAGCTTGCGTGGCTGCTCGCCATCCCGGTCGCACCAGCAGCCGGGAAAGCCGTAGCGGGGTCCAGCCTCGACGCCGTAGCTCGCCGCCGTGTCCGACATCGACTGCTCGAGAGCGCGCACGAATGGACGGAGCAGGACGCCTCGTTCCGCGAGCCGGACGATGGGGTACGCCACCAGCTGACCAGGCCCGTGGTAGGTGACTTCGCCGCCGCGTTCCACGCGGATGAGCTCGATGCCGCGCGCGCGCAGCGCTTCGTCGGAGGCGCGAACGAACGAGGGATCGGCGTTCCGTCCGAGCGTCAGGACCGGATCGTGCTCCAGGAGCAGTAGCGTGTCCCCGATCCTGCCCGTGGCACGCGCCTCCACCAGCTCGTGCTGCCGCGCCCATGCGTCGCGGTAAGCGATCCGACCCAGCCACTCCACTCGGAGGCCCATGTCGGGCACGATAGCAGGGCGCCCCGACGAGGCTGCTCAGGGGAGCAGTTGGCGCAGGGCGAAGGCGACGTTGGCGGGGCGCTCGGCAAGGCGGCGCATGTACCAGGCGTACCAGGCCTCGCCGTATGCCACGAGGCTGAAGGCCGGGAATCCGGCGCTGCGGAGCTGCCTCAACTCCGGGGCACGGATACCGTAGAGCATGTGGACCTCCAGCGCGGAGCGCGGCGTGCCGCTGGCTTCGGCCATCAGAGCGATCCGCTCGATGAGCGCGGAGTCGTGCGTCCCCAGCGCCAGCCGGGCGCCTTGGTCGCGAGCGGCTTCGGCGATGACCACTGCCAGTGCAAG
>JACCXQ010000214.1 GCA_013696945.1 Chloroflexota bacterium
TGGATGGTCCCGTCGGGCCGGGCGCGGAACCACTCCGGATGCTCCCGGACCCATGGGTGATCCGGAGAGGCCTGGAAGGCGATGTCGAGGGCCACATGGATGTCGAGCCGCCGGGCCGCCGCCACCAGCTCGCGGAAGTCCTCCAGCGTGCCCAGCTCGGGATGGATGTCCGTGTGCCCGCCCTCGTCCGACCCGATGGCCCACGGCACCCCCGGGTCGTCCGGGCCGGAGGTCCTGACGTTATTCGGTCCTTTCCGGAAGGTCCGACCGATGGGATGGATCGGCGGCAGGTAGAGGACGTCGAAGCCCATCCCGGCCACATATGGCAGCCGCGCGATGACGTCGCGGAACGTGCCGTGACGGCCCGGCTCGCGCGATGCCGAACGGGGGAATAGCTCGTACCAGCTGGAGAAGCGCGCGTGGACGGGGTCCACGACGATCTCCAGCTCCTGCGTGGAGGTCGATGTCGTCCGGTCGGGGTAGCGTGCCATGAGTGCCGCGAGCTCGGGGTCGCGCGCCCCGGTGGCGCGCTCTGCCATCGGTGCGTCGGAGCGGAGGGTCCGGGCCGAGGCCGCCAGCCGCTCCCTGTCCGGAGTGTCGGCTCGGGACGCCGCTTCCTCGATCAACGCTGCCCCGATGAGGACGTCGACCGACACGTCCTGGCCGGCAGCCACGCGCTTGTCGAGGTCGTGCGCCCATGAGCCGAACCGGTCGATCCAGCCCTCGACCGTGTAGCGATGCCGGCCGATCCGGTCGACGAGGAAATTGGCGCGCCAGCGGTCGTTCCCGAGCGACTCCATGGAGACCTCGTCCCACCTGTCGCTGGACTCGTGCCGGGATCGGAGGACCACCGCGAGCTCGTCGTGACCGTCCGTGAAGGCATCCGCCTCCACGACGACCTCGTCTGTGGCAACGCGCTTGATCGGGAAGCGGCCGCCGTCGATGATCGGGCTGATGCCCTCGATCACGACTCGGCGCCGACCGTCCTCCACGGTCACCCTGCCTCCTCGTCAACGCTTCCGACGCGCCAGCCTGCACTCCCGACCGCTTCGCGCCAGCCCTCCAGCACCTCCATCAGCACGCCCAGTGCCTCGGGCCCCTCGCCGCGTGCGGCGGCAAGTGTCACATCGCGGGCGATGAGCGCGTCCACGAAGTCCTCGAAGGCCTCTCGCTGGACGTAGGCCGCGTCCTCCCACGGGTGCCATCCGGTCGCAGCACGCACGTCGGACGAGGCAAAGGGCGCATCGGGGGCGGCCAGCAGTCCACGAGCCACCTCCACGGCGCGCTGCGCCTCCTCGTCGCTCACGCCCAGACCGAGGGCCGCCCGGTGCAGAGCGGCATCGACCCCCCGCTTCTGGGACCAGCCCTCGGTCACGGGCGCGACCTCCAGCAGCGTGCGAGCGGCATCCGCGTACATCCAGCCCAGGATCGTCGCCCAGCGAGCCCGGTCGGTGCCAAGCCAGCGCCCGACGCGCTGCGCCGCCGGGTGAGCTTCACGGCCGCGCCCGAGTCGGACCAGGGCGGTCAGCGCGCGGAGCCGCGCATCCAGCTCAGCGAGCACCGAGGCTTGGGGACCGGCATGGCCGTCCACTTCGGCCAGTCGGGCCATCCGATCCGCCGCAAGCGCTGCCTCCCCGGTGAGCATCTGCGCGGCGGCCGAAGCATCGCGTGCAAGCGCTGACCCGGCGATACGACGGAATGCCTCGGCGTCGATGAGCGCTGCCACGCCATCGCGGAGCGGCGCACTGACCATCGCATCGAGCGCCTCGTCCACGCTCGGGACGGGCCGCCCCCCGAGTTGCCACGCGAGCCGAGCCAGGTCGCCGTCAGGTGAGTCCCAGCGGATCACCGGGTCGATGAACACCCGGCACTCATACGCGCGCAGGTCCAGCTCCAGGCCTAGCTCGTGGAGCGCGCGGCAGTCGTGCAGCCACTCCATCCCGGACCGGATGTCGCGCAGTACGACGAATGCGCCCGGCTCCGCTGGCAGCGCAAGCGCCTCAGCCAGCGTCCAGCTCACGGATGCTCGCTCGCCACCATCGACCGGGCGCATGGAGGGGACGCATGCACGGATGTGCCCACGCGCCTCCGCGTACCGGTTGTGGTACACGACCAGTGAGTGTCGACCGTCGGCCGCATTGGTGTACGCGTACACGTCCTCGTTGACCGAACCGTCGGCTGTGACAAGGTCGAAGAGCGCGAAGTCGCGCGCCTCCGCGAACAGCGCGCGCTGATGGAGCAGCGGGAAGATCTCGTGCTCGTGCCGCTCGACGAGCCCCTGGTTCGGGTGCTCCTCGAGGCGCGCACGCCGGAACTCCATCCCGTACCGCTCGGCGAAACCCTCGACCTGGCCGTGACCGAACATCGGCAGCCCGGGCAGCGTGGCGAGGACCGTTGCGACGCCGAAGTACTTGTCGCCGTCGCCGAACTGGTCGACGGCCGTCCGCTCGTCGGGATTGCTCATGAAGTCGACGTAGCGCTTCAAGATCTCCGGGTCGAAGGCGAGGGTGTTGCGAATCACGGTCCGGTAGCCAGCGTTGTCCTCGTCGCGGAGCATGTGCATGAACGCGCTGTTGTAGACGCGGTG
>JACCXQ010000240.1 GCA_013696945.1 Chloroflexota bacterium
GGTGCCGGCTGGATCATCCTCGCACCTCCAGCGTCTCGAGCATCCGACCGACTTCGAAGAGGGCCTGGTCGAGCTGGCCCTGGCTGGCCCAGGCATCGAACAGGATGGGGCGACCCTGGAGGATGACGGCGGTCAGCTGGCCCTCGATCGGCTGTGGGACGCTGGCGAAGCTGCCGACGTAGGTCGCACGCCCGCCCGGTGAGCCGGCGGCGACGGGAACCACCTGCACGGGGGTCGTCGCCAGCTGGCTCGAGTCCGGACGCAGGATCTGATCCACGTAGGAGCTGATGAGCGCCGACGCGTCGCCCTGGAAGCTGCCGAAGACGCGTGCGTCGAGGACGGCGATCCCCTTCGAGAGCCGCAGGTGGCCCGGCTGGATCATCTGCGCCTGCCACCCCGCCTGCGCACGGAGGTAGACACCTGCGCCGATCTCGACAGCCGACCCCTGGGGGATCGACGGACCGGGACCGGTCGCCCGGTTGGGCACGAGGGCGTTGACGAACTGGGTCCCGAAGACTACGGCAAGGAGGACCGCGCCAACGATGAGCGTCGGTCGCCATCCCGTAGGGTCGAGCCGTCCGAGCACCGCGCGCCCCTGGTTGCCGGTCGTCCCGAGCGCTGCCCCCAGATCGGGCGTCGGTGTGAACGGCGGCGGAGGCGGCGGGGCGAGCGGCGGAGGGGTGGGAGCGGCGTCCTTCGGATCAGGAAGGTCGGTCACGCCGCGAAGATAGCAGCATGCCCGGTCACGCTCGGGGTTCCCAGCGGAACGTGAGCCACGCTGCCACGACCGCCGCGACGCCCCATCCGGCGACGACGCTCAGGCTCGCGAGATAGATGCCAGCAGCCGCGACCGATGGGTCGTAGGCCGCTGCGAATGCGTTCGCGAGGTGACTGACGGGGAAGAGGCTCGCCAGGGTCGCGAGCGGGCCCTCGTCGAGTGGGACGAGGACGTCCGAGACGAGCAGCAACGGGAGGATGGTGGCGTTCACGACGGCCGGCGCGGACGCCGCATCCGGCACGAGTCGCGTCACCGCCAGGCCGAGGGCACTGAAGGCAGCAGCCCCCACGACGAGCGTGGCTGCGACCTGTGGCAGTCGCTCCAGCGGGAGCGCGACTCCGTAAGCGATGGCACCGAACGCTCCGACCACGATCGCCAGCGCCGCGGCCACGAGCACGGCCTGCCCCACCCGGCCGGCCAGGTATGCCCACATCGGGAGTGGCGTGCCGCGGAGCCGCTTCAGGATGCCGTTCTCCCGAGCCAGGACGACGCCCATCGCGACATTCGTGTAGCACGCGGTGACCACCCCGAAGGTGATGATCGCCGGCGTGTAGAAGCGCGCCGCCACGTCCGCTCCGCCCAGTGGCACCGCCAGCGCCAAGTCGGCGATGACCATGAACACGAGCGGGAAGACGACCGTGAAGAATGCCGCGGCGGGGTTGCGCCAGAACGCACGATGCTCGAGGCGGACCTGGCGCAGCCCGAGCGTCAGGCCGCTCATCGTTCCACGGGCTCTTCCGGCTCCCGCGCCTCCTCGATCAGCTCCAGGTAGACGTCCTCGAGCGACCGCGGCGCGACGGTCAGGCCCTCGAGGCGTACCCCACTCGCGAGCGCCCAGCTCGTGAGCTCGCTGAGCAGCAGGACCGGATCGGACGACCGAAGCTCCATCGTCCCGTCCCGCGAAGTGGCCAGGTATCGGGTGAGCGACTGCGGCATCGCGACGCCGTCTGGCAGGGGGAATCGCACGACGGCGCCTGTGGCGCGGCGCCCGACCAGGTCGCTCGGGGTGCCCGACGCGACGATCCTGCCGTCGACCATGATCGCCAGCCGGTCGGCCAGCGCGTCGGCCTCCTCCATGCTGTTCGTCGTCAGCAGCACCGTCGTGCCGCGTTCCCGGAGCGTGCGGATCGCCGCCCACGCACTCCGGCGTGCGAGCGGGTCGAACCCGAGGGTGGGCTCGTCCAGGAACAGGAGCTCCGGATCGCCACACAGCGCAAGCGCGAGCTCGAGGCGGCGCCGCTGTCCGCCGGACAGGCGCCGCACACGAACACGAGCACGTGCCTCCAGCCCGACCGTGGCGATCAGCTCCTCGGTCGGAAGCGGCCGCGGATAGTAGCCACGCGTGGCGTCGATGACCTCCTCCACGGTCAGATACGGCTCGACGCCGCCCTGTTGCAGCACGATCCCGATCCGCTCCCGGAACCCCGCCCCGCCGCGCTCGGGATCGTGGCCGAGCACCTTGACTTCGCCGGCCGTCCGACGGCGGTGGCCCTCGAGGATCTCGACGGTCGTCGTCTTGCCTGCTCCGTTGGGCCCGAGAAGCCCGAGGATCGCGCCGCGTTCCACCGTCAGGTCCACGCCGCGCACGACCTCGCGATCGTCGTAGACCTTGCGGAGGCCACGGACCTCGATCGCGGGACGCGGCACCTCCGAGTCAGACACTGCGACGAGCCTAGCAGCGGCGTCCGCCGGCGCGAGCCAGGAAGCCTCGTTCGCAGTGGCCCACTGCCAGCCACCCAGCCCTCGCCCGACCTCCGACGTGACGGGCGGTGCGGCACTTGGCGTCTCGTGGATTATTGACACGGCCGCTCGCACCGGGGCCGCCCTGCTCATGAGGTCGCCACGATGCTGTTCCTCGTCCTCGGACTCCTGTTCTTCGTGATCGGCGTCGTCGCCATCGCGGGGATGCTGTTCTTCTCGGGTGAGCTCGGCGGTGTGGGCGGGCTCGGAGCGCTGATGGGGGGCGGGATCACCGGCCTCACATTCACGATCATCGGTCTCGTCTTCATCGGCATCGGGATCGCGATGCGACGGTCGAGCGCACGAGCGGACCGGCTGCGACGTACAGGCATAGCCGGCCAGGCGACGGTGACGGACATCTCCGACACCAACGTCCAGGTCAACGATCGGCCGATGCTCAAGTTCACGCTGGTCGTGACGATCCCCGGCCGCGCGCCGTACACGGTCGTGAAGCGCGAGGTGATCCCGTGGATCGCGATGAGCCGGATCGGAGCTGGGCTGACGCTGCCCGTCCGCGTCGATCCG
>JACCXQ010000244.1 GCA_013696945.1 Chloroflexota bacterium
GTGCGCGTCGGCGGTCATCTCAGCAGGAGCCGGCTTCGGGTGCCTGTGCGCTGTCGACCCATTGCTCGTAGAACGTGAGTGCGGCCTCCGCCTCGAACTCGTCGACGAGCAGCGCGCGATCCCAGGCGAGGAGCGCGAACCTGGTCGACATGTCGTCGAAGCGCACGGGCAGGACCTTGTTTGGCACGGAGGGGCACGAGTTCGGGTAGGTGCTGGCAGGTGCTGACTCGAAGAATGCGCGCATCGCTGCCAGCTCGTCCTGGGTGGCGCCCCCCTCACCGCCGCGATAGGCGAGGACCACGTAGCCATGCTCCAGGTTGTGGACCCAGCTGCCCGGTCGCACCTGGCTGTCAGGCCCGTAGAAGTCCCGACGGATAGGGGCCTGCGGACCGACCTGGAAGTGGTTGCCGGATGTCGGCGGGCAGAAGCTGTAGTCGATGGTCGTGCCAGGCGGGAAGTGGGTCCTTCCGAGGTCCTGGGTCACGAATCCCACCCGCGCCGTGGGCGACGCGGAGGGCGAGGGACTACCTGAGGGCGACGTGCCTGCGCTCGCGGCCGGGCTGGAGGACGCCGGTGCGCTGGCCGACGGATCGGGAGTGGGCGATGGATTCGGAGTCGGGGAGGGGCTGGGCGTCGGGGTCGGCCTGAAGGTCGGCGGGCTGGTCGGCGCGCTCTCGACCGGGCCGGGAGTCAGAAGGCTTCCGCAGGTGTAGCCCGACGCGTTCGCTGACTGCAGGAACACGAAACCGATGATCCCGACACCGAGCAGCGCGAAGCCGCCGAGCAAGATGCCCCGATAGCGCTCGAAGAAGCTCTTCGGCTCCACCCGGCGGGCCGGCCGCGTGGTGCGGCGGGTGACGCGGGTCGGGCGCGCCGTGACCTGCGTGCGGGGGGTGGACGACGTGCCGCTCGCGGCCGAGACGTTCAGGACGGTCTCGTCGATGCCCGGCGTTCCCACCGGCTCGGCGGAGGGAGGGCTCGGACGTCTGGCGGGCGGTCGGCTTCGGCGGGGGCGTTTGCTCACGAAAGGCCTCTCGG
This sequence comes from Chloroflexota bacterium, assembly GCA_013696945.1. Lineage (GTDB taxonomy): Bacteria > Chloroflexota > Limnocylindria > Limnocylindrales > CSP1-4 > Palsa-1032. The sequence goes on from JACCXQ010000244.1 coordinate 1,039, forward strand.
TGGACGGTGGATCGGGTTGATCACGGCTCGTTGAACCAGCTGCGGACGCCAGGACGGCGCAGTGCCCAGAACACGGCCACGGCCACGAACCCGCCGAGCAGCGCACCGGGTAGTCCGGCTGGCGAAAGATAGAGCAGTGGCACGATCGGCAGGCTCAGCGTCGCGAGGCCGATCGCCAGCGGGTACGCAGCCTGCTTGCGCTGGAGGACGAGCGTCAGCGTGAAGATCAGGTAGGCGAGGAGCAGCATCCAGACCAGCCCGATCGGCGAGATAGGCGCCTCCACCGCCTGGGAGACGATGATCGGCGTCGTCAGCCCCACGAACGCCAGCAGCAGCAGCCCGTAGGCCAGGAAGACCAGCACGCCGGCAGGCATGCCGCGGACAACGTGGAGCACGGGCGGGATTCTGCCACGCCCGGTGGTATTGACGGCGGCTGACCCGCCCGATACCGTCCCGAACCGGGTCAGGTGGGCGCTGCGAGCCCGGTGCGACCCCGATGACGTATCTACCGAACGGCGAGGAGGATCTCCAGGTGGCTGACCGAGGGTATGGCCGGCCGCTGATCGTCCCCGACCCGTGAGCGTCAACACCCCCCGCTGGGTGCGCGACGCGGTCTTCTACCAGATCTTCCCCGATCGGTTCGCCAGCTCGGCCCGGGTCCCCAAGCCCGGGCCACTCGAACCCTGTGACGAGCCGCCGACGCGCCACGGCTTCAAGGGCGGCGATCTCCTGGGTATCGCCGAGCATCTCGGTGACCTGGCCGAGCTGGGCGTCACCGCCCTGTACCTCACGCCGATCTTCGCGTCCGCGTCGAACCACCGCTACCACACGGACGACTACGAACGGGTGGACCCGCTGCTGGGCGGTGACGACGCACTCCGCGAGCTGATCGACGCGTGCCATTCACGGGGCATGCGGGTCGTCCTCGATGGGGTCTTCAACCACTCGGGCCGCGGCTTCCTGCCATTCCATCACATCTTGGAGAACGGCCTGGGCTCTCCGTATCTCGGCTGGTTCTACCTCGACATGCAGCGATTGCGCGACGGCCGGCCGCTCAACGCCTACCCGACCACTGGCGACCACGACGAGGTCCGCCGAGTGGCCGCCGCAGAAGGCCTTCCAGCAGGGATGGCGTCCGAGCGGGTGCTTGGTTACCGCGGCTGGTGGGACCTCCCGGCGCTGCCCAAGCTCCGCGTCGATGATCCGATCGCTCGCGCGTACTTGCTCGGGATCGCCGAGCGATGGATCCGACTCGGTGCGGATGGCTGGCGCCTGGATGTCCCCGAGGAGATCGAGGCTGGTTACTGGCGCGAGTTCAGGACGCGTGTCCGTGCCGCGAACCCCGAGGCGTACATCGTCGGCGAGATCTGGCGGGTCAAGCCGGAGTGGTTGAGCGGGGATACGTTCGATGCGCTGATGGACTACCCGCTGGCGGAGGCTCTCGTTGGCTACGCCGGAGGCTCCCACATCGACTGGTCGGTCGTGCACGAGCAGGATCAGTACCGGGACACCGTCCGAGCGATGGACGGGGCGGAGTTCGGCGCCGAGCTCGAGCGCCTGCTGTCCGCCTACGACCCCGATGTCACCGCCGTCCAGCTGAACCTGCTGGGCAGCCATGACACGTCGCGGTTCGTGACGATGTGCGGAGGCGACGTGGCGTCGTACCGGCTCGCGACGGTGGTGCAGATGACGCTCCCCGGTGCACCGTGCATCTACTACGGCGACGAGGTCGGCATGCTGGGCCGCGGCGATCCCGGTTCCCGCGGCGCATTCCCGTGGGAGCGGTCGCGGTGGGACTCGGAGCTGCGCGCGTTCGTGCGGGGTGCGATCGCACTGCGGCGAGACCATGCCGTCCTGCGGCACGGGGAGTTCCGCCTCCTGGGCTCGTCGGGGCCGGCGATGGCGTACCTCCGCTCGGACGAGTCGGACGCGCTGGTCGTCGCCCTGAACCCGGGAGAAGACGCTGTATCGCTCTCGCTCGACCTTCCGGAGCTCGCGGGTCGCCGCGCGGATCTCGTCCATCCAGATGGCTGGCCGGCGCCTCCCTCGGACTCCGTGGGCGTGGTCGACGGGCGGCTCGCCGTGCGACTGGCGGCGCGGTCGGCGAGCGTGGTCAGGCTCGTGGCCGAGTCCGGCTGAGGCCGCACTCCCGGGCCGCTCGCGCCTGGGTTTCCGATAGGCTGCAGGGCGTGGCCGACTTCTCGCTTCGCTTGGCCGACCCTGCCGTTCGGAAGGCGCTGGAGGCCGCGATCGACCAGGAGGAGAAGATCCCGCGCGCGCTCGAGGCCCTTGGCCCCGTCTCCGGGCAGCGGGTGGTGCTCCTCGACGCCGACCGCGGGTTTCGCGCGCGCCAGCTCGAGGCGTTAGGCGCCCGGGTAAGCCCCATCCCCACGCTCACCACGACGTCATTGCCGCGCGGCCTCGCCGACATCGTGATCAACTGCTGGGCCGGGTTCCGGGGCGGCTCACCCGAGACGGAGCAGCAGGTCGCCGAAGCCGAGCGCGTGCTCCGGCCGGCCGGGCGGCTGCTGGTCGTCCACGACTACGGCCGTGACGACGTGAGCCGGCTGCTCGACGACGAGGCGCGCGAACGCGAGCAGGTCGCGTGGAGTCGCCGCGACGGCTGGTTCCTGCTCCACGACTTCAAGCTGCGGGTCCTGCACTGCTGGTGGACGTTCGAGTCGCTCGAGGCGGCACATGACCTGCTCGTCCAGGCGTTCGGGCCCGCCGGGACGACCGTCGCCGCCACGATGCGGCGCCCTCGGCTCGAGTACAAGGTCGCCGTCTACCACCGGACGCTGGGCGTCGAGCCCGCGACGGGGGAGTCAGCGGCATGACGGGCGAGCGGGCGGCATGACGCCGCAGGCGACGGGCGAGTGGGCGGCATGACGCCGCAGGCGGCGGCCGAGTGGGCGGGATGACCCCGGGCCGGGTCTTTCTGGCGGTCGCGTTGCTCGGGTCGGCCGCGGTCGTCATCTACGGTCTGTTCGTCGACCGATCGGGCGGCACGATCATCCTGACGGTCGTCGGGCTGGCGATCCTCGGCATCACGTTCGCGATCATCGCCGTGCGGCTCGCGGCAGCCTCCGTGCGTGCCGGACAGGAGGGTCGCGGTGGGCGCGCCGTGGGCTCCGCCTTCCTTGGCGGGCTGTTCGCGCTCGCGGCGTCGGGCAGTCTCGGTGGGGCGATGATCCTCGGCTTGCTCGCCCGCCCGATCTAGGGGGGCGGGGCTCGGTGCTCGGAGCTGGTGCTGGCTGCGCCGCTCGCCGCAGTCACCTAGGGGCTGGTAAGTGCTCGGCGGGGGCCGCGTTCGCACGTCCCAGTCTCGTGGCGGATATCCCGAGCGCGGTGCGTGCAGCTCCGTCCTCGGAGGTGCCCGTAGCAGCCCTCACATGACTGAGCCGTGCGACACGAGGCCGCTGACCGCGCTCCGGTCGCCCCGCGTCCCGCCGGTACACTCCGCACGGCGCCCCCATCGTCTAGAGGCCTAGGACGCCACCCTTTCAAGGTGGAGATCAGGGGTTCGAATCCCCTTGGGGGCAC
>JACCXQ010000034.1 GCA_013696945.1 Chloroflexota bacterium
CGACCGCCAGCGCGCCAAGGACGATCCGCTGTTCGGCGGGCCCGGCGTATCGCACGCGGTCCACGAAGACGGCCGCGCCGATGATCGCCGTCGCGAGCGCATATCCGGTCAGCAGGCTCAGCACGACCGCGGCGGCGAAGGTCCGGTTGCGAAGCATTCGGAGGTCGAGGAAGGGCGCGCGTGCGCGGAGGTTGCGCACGATCGCGAGCACCCCCAGCACGAGCGTGGCCGCCGCCAGCGGGAGGGGGCCAAGGAGCGGGTCGGCTTCGGCGCCCTCGTCACCTAGCCGGGTCAGTGCGAGCAGCCCGGTGGCGAGCGCCGCGGTGGATAGCGACGCCCCGAAGACATCGAGGCCGCCCCGCTCGCTGGACCGTGGCCAGGCGGGCGCCGCCGCCCAGGTGTAGATGAGCGCGAGCAGCGCGAGTGGTGCGCCGAGATAGAAGATCCACCTCCAGGCGGGGACCATGAACGGCGCCAGGGCCGAGTCAGCGAGGCCGGACGCGGCGAACGCCGGCCCGAAGTCGAAACGCTCCAGCACGATCGACCCCGCGAACGGGCCGATCGCCATGCCCAGGAACGTGAAGGCACCGACCACTCCGAGCGCTCGCGCCCGCGCCTGTCCCTCGAACAGATGGCTCGCGCCCGCCGTCGCGAGCGGCACGACCGCGCCCGCGCCGATGCCCTGGATCGACCGGGCCGCGATGAGCTGGTCGAGCGACTGGGCAGCGCCGGACAGCAGCGAGCCTATCGCGAAGATGACCAGCGCGCCCACGAACAGGCGCGGGAGCCCATAGCGATCGGCGGCCCGACCGGCGAGCGGCATCGTCGCGATGAACGTCAGCGCATAACCGTTGACCACCCAGGAGGCACGCCGCAGCTCGGTCCAGCCGGCCAGGTCCGCGACGATGGCCGGCAGCGCGACAGCCGTGATGAGCAGCTCCACGCCGACGAGCAGCACGCCGCCGGAGAGCGCGGCCAGGAGCAGGATCCGGTCGCGGCTGCTCACAGGGGAAGTGTAGCCAGGCGGTTCTCCGGGACAGACCGCGGGGCATCGGGTCCGCCGTGTCGGCCGTCGCCCGCGTGGGGATCGACAGGCCGCCGGAGCGGTACGAGGAAGCATCCGACTCCTATGTGCCGAACATCGCTCACCGGTTCGCACATGATCTCAACGCCCCACCGTTCAGGCGTCGATCGTGCCCAAAGCGATGGTTCCATCGACCTCCGCCGGGGCACGGCCGCACGCTCGGACGACGCGCTGGACCCGGACAGGTCCGGTCGATCCGTCACTGCGGTCAGGTCCACGTCGTCGGACACACACGATGGTGGTGACTTGATGTGCGATGCCGCCATCGGCGAGCGCGGCACACGGCTCAGCGGCACGGACTTCGGGATGCTCCGCCGCCAGTGGGGTTGACGACTCGCTCGCGCCGGGATAGTATCAACACTGCTTTATATGAGCGGCGCTTGATGCGTCGCGCTCGCCGAAAGGAAGCGCCACTCCCTCGTGCCCACGCCCGCCCGTATCCGTTCCACGCTCGCCATGATCGCCGCTCCGCCCGAGGACCTGCGCGATGTCGCGGGCTACCACAAGGCACTGGCCGACCCGACGCGCCTGCGCATCCTGCGCCGCCTCGCAGAGGCGCCGGGGACGGTGACCGAGCTCATCGACCACGTCGATCTGTCGCAACCGCTAGTTTCGTGGCATCTCCGCCGGCTTCGCGCCGCGGGCCTCATCGACACGCGCCGTAACGGCCGCGAGGTGATCTGCTCGCTCCGCCGCGAGGCACTGGACGCGTACCACGCCCAGGAGCGCGCCCTCCTCGGCCTCTCCGACGGCTCTTCAGCGCTTGCCGACGGTTCGACCGCCGCATGAGCGCGGCGCAGGCTCCCGAGCGCGCGCTCCCCGGCCCGACCTTCCGCGACCGTTGGCGTTCACGCATCGAGCCGATCGCCCGGGGGTTCGGCCGGATCGGCCTGACGCCCAACGCCCTGACGCTCATAGGTTTCGGCATCGCACTCGTCGCCGCTTTCCTCGCGACGGAGCGCTCGTGGCTCGCAGCGGGCGTCCTCGTCATGGTCGGCGCGGTCTTCGACCTCTTCGATGGCGCCCTCGCTCGAGCGACCGGCAAGACCACGAAGTTCGGGGCGTTCCTCGACAGCACGATGGACCGCTGGGGGGAGGCCGTCGTCTACGTCGGTCTGGCCATCGGCATCGGTGAGGTCGGGTTCAGCATCGGGATGCCCCTCGCCGCGGCGGCCATGGCCTCCGCGTTCATGGTCAGCTACGTCCGCGCCAAGTCGGAGAGCCTGGGATTCACGCCCGGCCATGGGATGGCCAGCGTCGGCCTCGCGCCCCGCGAGGTGCGCATCGTCATCCTGACGGTCGGGCTCATCGGAGCGGGGATCCTTTCATCGCAGGAAGCAGAGGGACGCATGATGTTCTATCCCCTCTGGTACATCGTCCTTGTCGGCTCGCTCGCGCTCATCACCGTCCTTGCCACCATCACCACCATCCAACGGATCTTCCACGTCTACCAGGAAGCAAAGAAGCAGGAGCAGCAGTAGTCAGATGGCCAAGACAAAGAGCAGCAACGGCAACGGCCGCACCCCCAGGCCTCGCAAGGACGGCAAGATCCGCGTCGCCATCGTCGGCGTCGGGAACTGCGCGTCCAGCCTCGTCCAGGGGCGCTACTACTACGAGGACGCCAAGCCGGGTGACTTCGTGCCGGGTCTGATGCACGTCGACCTGGGCGGCTACCACGTCCGGGACATCGAGTTCGTGGCGGCGTTCGACGTCGACAAGAGCAAGGTCGGCAAGGACCTCTCCGAAGCGATCTACACCAAGCCCAACAACACGTACGTCTTCCAGCAGGTCCCGCACCTGGGCGTGCCGGTCGAGCGTGGCATGACGCACGACGGCCTGGGCAAGTACCTCAGCCAGATCATCGAGAAGGCGCCCGGTCCCACGGCCGATGTCGTCGGCATCCTGAAGGAGCGCGAGGTCGACATGATGGTCTCCTACCTGCCGGTCGGCAGCGAGGAGGCGACCAAGTGGTACGTCGAGCAGGCGCTTCGCGCCGGCGTCGGCTTCATCAACGCCATCCCCGTGTTCATCGGTCGCGAGCCGTACTGGCAGCGCCGGTTCGCCGAGGAGGGCCTGCCGGTCATCGGTGATGACATCAAGAGCCAGGTCGGCGCCACGATCAGCCACCGCGTGCTCACCCGCCTGTTCATGGACCGCGGCGTCCGGCTCGACCGGACCTACCAGCTGAACTTCGGCGGCAACACCGACTTCCTGAACATGCTCGAGCGCGAGCGCCTCGAGTCCAAGAAGATCTCCAAGACCAACGCCGTGACGTCGATGCTCGACTACGAGCTGGACCCGGACGATGTCCATGTCGGTCCGTCCGACCACGTGCCGTGGCTCAAGGACCGCAAGTGGTGCTACATCCGCATGGAGGGCACGACCTTCGGTGACGTGCCGCTCAACGCGGAGCTGAAGCTCGAGGTCTGGGACAGCCCTAACAGCGCCGGCGTCATAACGGACGCGATCCGCTGCCTGAAGCTGGGCCTCGATCGCGGCCTGTCGGGGACGCTCGTCGCGCCCTCGGCGTACTTCATGAAGAGCCCGCCGCAGCAGATCCACGACGACATCGCGTTCAACCGCGTCGAGGCGTTCATCCGGGGCGAGGACAACGAGACCCTCGTCGGGACGGAGGACATCAAGCCGCGCAAGATGCGCAAGCTCGCCCAGCCCAGGACGCGGGTCATCGCCTCGGCTGCGGTGGGTGAGGCCGGCCCGACCAAGGCACCGGCCAAGGCAGGCGCGGACCGCTGACCACGGCACGCGACCGCACGCCGTCCCGCGCCACCCCGAGCGGATCCGGGGTCGGCTACTCCCCGCATCGTCGGGTCTCGGGCGGGCGCGTCAGCCGGCTTGTCCAGCGCGCCCGCGAACGGTCTGTCGTGACGGGCTACCGTGCGGCGTCCGAGGCGCTCATCCGCGTCCCCACCGGCGTCTCGCACCCCGTTGCCCGCTCGCTCTTCCTGGGCGGCTACTGGGCGTGGCCACGCAAGAGGCGGATCATCGAGGCCAACGCCGCGCGGATCCTGGGCAAGCCGGAGCGCGATCCGGAGGTGCGGCGTCTCGCGCGGCGCATCTACGCCACGTACGCTCGCTTCGTGGTCGAGCTGATGCGATTGCCCGGCATGGCCGCCGACGAGCCACAGCGCCTCGTCCGCGACGAGGGGGAGCGGAGCGGCGAGTCGTTCATGGCCCTCTGGGAGCGATGCCGTTCCGAGGGCCGGGGGATCATCGCGGTGGGCGGCCACATCGGCAGCATCGAGGTCTTCGCCGGCGCGTTCGCTGCGCGCGGCCTGCCCACGTACGGCCTGGCCGACGACACCGCCTACCCCGAGCTCTTCGAGCTGCTCAACCGCCAGCGGCGACGATGGGGCGTGGGTGTCATCCCGTGGCGGAACCTGCGCGAGGTCTACCGCGTGCTGCGACTCCCCGCCGTGCTTGGCCTGCTCGTCGACTGGGGCTACCGCAGCGACGGTGTCCCCGTGAAGCTATTCGACCGATGGACGGCGCTGCCAGCCGGTCCGGCCCAGCTCGCCGCGCGGACCCGTGCGGTCATCGTGCCGGTCGTCAATCGCCGCCAGGAAGACGGCACGTACGTCGCGACCCACGACGAGCCGATCGAGGTGAGCGATGCCTCGCCGCGCTCGATCCAGGCTGCGACGCAGGCCATCGCCAACGCTCTGGAACGGATGGTCGCGGTGGCTCCCGAGCAGTGGTACACGTTCAAGCCCGTGTGGCCCGATTCGGCCGAGGAAGAGGCCGAGCTCGAAGCCCGGGCACGTGCGATGGCGGCCGACGGATGACGGGTCCCGGGCGCCCGACCGCCGGCCAGCGACTCCGGGTTGCCGCGCTCCACCTGGCGGTCGGTGTGCTGCGCCGGCTCCCCGACCACCTGGTGTTCCGCGCCGCATACGTCGCTGGTGCGGGGCTGTCGCTCGTGATGCACGAGCGCCGCGAGCTTGTCCGCGCGAACCTGCGCCAGGTCTGTCGCGGGCTCGTCGCGCGGGGCCTCGGCTCGGAGCGCGTCCGGCGCGCCGCGACCGACGGTCGGGCGCTCGCTGCCCTGACGAGGTCAGCATTCGGTCACTGGGCGCTCGGCTATGTCGAATCGGCGGTCACATCGTCGTACCCGCCGCAGAGGCTCCGGGAGCGGGTCCATGGGGTCGGGACCGGCGCAGCCGCCGAGGCGCTCGCCGCCCAGCGGTCAGATACGGTCGGGCGCATCTTCGTCAGCCCGCACTTCGGGTCGGTCGAGCTGGCCGCGTTGTATGGCGTGGCGGTCGGCGGGCTGCGGATGGTCGCGCCGATGGAGACGGTCGCCGATCCGGCGCTGCAGGCGTACTTCGAGCGGATGCGGGGGTCGACGGGCATCCGTATCGTACCCATCAGGGGCGCGTCGACCGTGCTGCGGGCCGCGCTCGCCGCGGGCGATGCCGTGGCACTCGTGGCCGACCGCGCGATCGGCGGCATGGGCATGCCGGTCGAGCTGTTCGGGGCGCCAGCTCGCCTGCCGCTGGGTCCTGCCGTCCTGGCCATCGAGTCGGGCGCACCGGTCTACGTCGTGGGCATCCGGCGCACCGGCTGGGGGGAATGGGCGACGCATGTCGAGCGCCTGGAGCCGACCTCCGGCGAGTCGCTCCGCGAGCGGATCGCGGCACAGCTCGACGCTCAGGCGCGCGCGTTCGAGCGGATCGTCGCCGAGGCCCCCGACCAGTGGTGGACCTGCTTCTTCCCGATCTGGAAGCAGCCGTCGGGCGAACGCCGCGAGGTCGCGCGCGAGGGCGGGGCAGCGGCGGCGGACCGGGACGCATCCAGGCCGGAGGCCGCCTGATGGGCCGCGCGGACCTGCACATCCACTCGCTCGCGTCGGACGGGATCTCGAGCGTCCAGGAGATCCTGGACGCGGCGGAGGTCGCCGCGCTGGACGTGATCTCGATCACCGACCACGAGCGCATCGACGGCGCGGTGGCGGCCCAGCGCATGGCGGAGCAGCAGGGGCGCCGCGTATCGGTGATCGTCGGGGAGGAGATCTCGACCCGTGGCGGGCACCTAGTGGCGCTTTTCCTTCGGGAGCGGATCCGTCCGTGGCAGTCGCTGCGGACGAGCGTCGCCAAGGTCCACGAGCAGGGCGGCATAGCCATCGTCGCGCACCCCCTGGTGCCGTACCCGCTCTGCGCCAGCGGCCGCTCCATCCTGAAGCTGCTGGGGGAGAGCGACGCGCGGTTCCACCCCGACGCGATCGAGGCGTTCAATCCCACCACCGCCGGCATGCGCTGGACGCGCCGGGTGCCGGCCTTCGTGGCCGAGACCGGTCGTGCGGCGATCGGAAGCAGCGACGCGCATCGCGCGGCGGACGTCGGCCAGGCGGTCACGCTCTTCGCCGGAACCACCCCCGACGAGCTGCGAGCGGCCATCGAGGCGGCCGCGACGGACTGGGAGGGCTCGTTCTACCCGTGGCGTTCGCAGTTCACGATGTTCCGGCACCAGATGGGCAAGAACGTGAAAGCGCTGCGCGACGAGGTCCGTGGCAAGCTTCGTCGTGACGGCACCGGACGGGACCTGGGTTATCCGGGCGGCCGGCTCCGTCCTCCGCGCTTCGACGAGCGCGAAGCCGGCTGAGCGTGGCCGGGGTGAGGGACGGCACATGAAGATCGGGCTCGTCACGCCCTACATCTACCCGCTTCCGGGCGGGGTGAATGCACACGTCGCGAAGCTGTACGAGAACCTCATCGGGCGGGGCCATGACGTCCGGATCCTGAGCTCCACGCACGGCGCGCAGAAGAGCAGCGAGGGCGACGTCATCCGTCTCGGCTACGGCTTCAGCGTCCCTACGAACGGATCGGTCGGCACCCTCACGTTCTCGCACCGCTACCGCTCACTGGTGCAGGAGGTGCTCGACCGTGAGCGCTTCGACCTGCTCCACCTGCACGAGCCGTTCGTGCCGTTCCTGTCGCTGCAGTTGCTGCGCTTCTCGACCAGCGTCAACATCGCCACCTTCCATGCCTATGCCGGCTGGAGCCCCTCGTACGAGTTCGGGAAACGCGCACTCCAGGGCTACGCCCGGCGACTGGACGGGCGGATCGCGGTGAGCGCCGCCGCGCGCCACTTCATCGATCGCTACTTCCCGGGCGACTACAAGGTCATCCCGAATGGCGTGGACCTGCGCCAGTACCAGGGCGTGGTGCCGTTCGCCCGGTGGCGCGACGGCACCGCCAACATCCTGTACGTCGGCCGGTTCGAGAACCGCAAGGGCGTGCTCTATCTGCTCAAGGCTTATCGGGTGCTGCGCAAGCAGGGGTTCGACTGCCGGCTGCTCCTCGTCGGATCAGGCCCGCAGGAGCGCGAGGCGCGCCGTTACGTCGCCACCCGGCGGCTGCAGGGCGTGGAATTCCTTGGCCGCGTCAGCGACGTGGACAAGGCGCGCTACTTCGCGACCGCGGACGTCTACGTGTCACCGGCGACCGGGCAGGAGTCGTTCGGGATAGTGCTCCTCGAGGCGATGGCCGCCGGGACGCCCATCGTGTGCAGCGATATCCACGGTTACAAAGGGGTCGTCCGTCGCGGCGAGCAGGCGCTCCTGGTGCCACCGCGCGATCACCTTGCACTCGTCGAGGCCATCGGGCGGCTCCTCGCCGACCCCGAGCTCCGGGGACGCATGGCGGCGTCGGGACGCGAGCGTGCCGTCCAATTCTCGTGGGAGAACATCACCGCCAAGGTCGACGACTACTACGGGTTCGTCATCCGCCGGCTCGCGGCACAGGGTCAGCTGCCGAGCGGGTTCCGCGCCGAGATCCCTGTGGCGCCGCGCGCCCAACCGGTCGGCCTCGCGAAGTAGTAACGGGAGGGGCGTCAGACCGTGTCGCCGATCGGATCGATCTCGGCGCCCCGCGCTCGGGCACCACGCCAGGATCGGGCCGCCACCATGGTCACAAGGACAAGCGCGGCCACGGCGGCGGCGATGGCCACCGTGCCGATGCCGAAGAAGTCACGACCGGACGCGGGATCCAGGTTGACGGCGAACTGGAAGTCGTAGTTCCAGGTCGGCAGAAGGCCGAGGTATGCCTGGGCCACGGTGTTCGGGAGCGGCAGCCCGGTCAGGTTCGGATACCAGAGTGCGAAGAAGAGGATGGCCGCGCCGATCATGCCGATGACCCAGCGCCGTGGGTCCCGCGCCCGCGCCGCCAGGTATGCCGGCCCAGCGAGCAGCAGTAGGGCGACGATGGCCAGGATCTCAGCCTGGATCGGCACGTCGAAGACCGGGCGTGGGCTCAACCACAGCGACGCCACAGCCGCCAGGATCGCCGTCGCAAGGCTCACGGCCGTGAGCGCCGCGAGCAGTGAGATCTCGTAGTCGCGCGTCTGGGTCCTGATCCGTAGGAGCGGTCCCGCGCCGCGCGTCCGCGCCTGTGTCCAGATGAGCCAAGCGATGGCGCCTGCACCGATGAGCACCACGATGGTCGCGGCGAGTGCCGATTCGGCGACCGTCAGGGTACGGACCAGCGGACCGCACGCGACGCCATCCGGATGGACCGCGTTCGTGCCCGCGAGAGAGCAGAGCGGCTGGCGCATCAACCAGAGGACCGGCGGCCCGAGGATGGCAACGGCGCCCGCGACACGAGCGAGCAGGTACGTCCGGGTCGACGCGCCGTGCCACAGCTCGGCGAGGAAGTAGGCCAGCGCCAGGACGGCGAACGGAAGGCTCGTGAAGACGTGGTACTGGAACGTCGCCCGGTCGATACGCGCCCAAGGAAGCCAGAGGCAGGCGATGCCGAGCACGAGCATCGTCAGTGGGAGGCTCCGACGCACCCAGGCCTGCCACGCCGCGAACGCGACGGCGGGGATGGCCATCCAGAAGATGACCAGGTTGCCCGTGTCGTGGATCACTCCGGTCGTCGAGTTGGCGAAGCCGTCCTGATGGAACCAGACCGGCTTGAGGTCGAGCGGCCATGCCCACCACGGGGATGAAGCGGCGTGCGTCGCGCGGAGCTCGTCGTGGTAGTGGTACATGCTCGCGGTCAGATCGGCCAGTGTCTGGCCCGTGTTGCCCGGCGGCCAGTCGTCCAGGATCCGATTGCCGAGCTCGACCCACGGCAGGTAGCTGATGACGTAGATGCCGAAGGGGATCGCGGCCAGACAGACCAACGCGTAGAGCCAGGGGATGCCCGCCGCCCAGCCCGGCCGGAGCCAGCCGCTGGGCGCGGTCGCCGGCACGGGCTCGC
>JACCXQ010000058.1 GCA_013696945.1 Chloroflexota bacterium
TCGAAGTCGGTCTCCAAGGACGGCGGAGTCGCCACTTACCGCGGCCACCTGAAGGTCGCCCCGGGCGCCACCAACGTAGTGGCCAGCGTGCGCTGCGACGCCCTGATGCTCGACGACAAGCCTGGGACGCGGAGCCAGACCTTCCCGTACATCGATATCCAGGAAGACGACACCTCGATGTCCCACGAGGCCACGGTGGGGCGGATCAGCCAGGACCAGGTCTTCTACCTGATGAGCCGCGGGCTGACCGAGAACGAGGCGCAGAACCTCATCGTGCAGGGGTTCCTGGAGGTCTTCACCAAGGAACTGCCGATGGAGTACGCCATCGAGTTCAATCGGCTGGTGAAGATGGAGATGGAGGGCGCGCTCGGTTGAGCCTGCCGCCGCTCCGGCTCGCCTTCGTCTCGGAGGCGGAGGCCCGATCCATCTCGCGAACCCTCGAGGAGCCGGACTGGCTCCTCGAACAGCGTCTGGATGCCGTTCGCCGGGTGGCGGAGCTGCCCGCCGAGTCGAACCAGCTGTTCACGCTCTACCACGACCTGCGTCCCGTCCGTTTCGAGACGATCCGCACCTACAGCGCCACGGGGACCGCCGGGGATGCGGCGGAGGTGCCGCTCCCCGTTGGCGCGAGCGCGCTCCTCTCGGTTCGCGGCGACACGATCGCGGCACGGGTCCTCGGCGACGAGGCGCGCCGCACGGGCGTCTTCGTCGGGACGTTCTCCGACGCGCTGCGGGAGCGACCGGACCTCCTGTCGGCGGCGATCGGCTCGCGTGACACGCTTCCGGCCGACGACGCGTTCGCACAGGTGGCGCGTGCCGTTTGGGCGACGGGATTGTTGATCCACGTGCCGGCCGGTGCCCACCTGGACGATCCCATCGTGCTGCGGTGGGAAGCCGGGGCGCCGGGTCGCGGTCTGGTGAGCCGGACGCTGGTCACGCTCGGCGACGGGGCGCATGCGCGGCTGCTCGAGGAGCAGGTCGGGAGCAACGGCGACCCAGCCGGATCGTCCACGGAGGAGCAGCGGCTGTGGTGGGGGACGACGGAGCTGATACTCGGCCCGGGCGCCACGCTCGATGTCTCCGGTCTCCAGGAGTTCGACACCGACACCGTCGCCTTCGTGAACCGTCACGCCATCGTCGACACCGACGCGCACCTCCGATGGGCGCTCGCGAGCGTGGGCTCGCTGCTGCACAAGAGTCGCATCGACAATCAGCTCGATGGCCGCGGTGCGTCCGTGCACCAGGCGGAGATCGCGTTCGGTGACGCCGCCCAGGTCTTCGACCTGACCAGCTACACACGGCATCGCGGCGAGGACACCACAGGAGACCTGCTGAGCAAGGGCGTCTTCAGTGGCCGCTCCCGCGGCTACATCAAGGGGCTCATCGAGATCCAGCGAAGCGCGACTGGCACTGATTCGTTCCTGGGCGAGTTCGCGATGCTCCTCGCGCGCAAGGCGCGGTCCGTGACGATCCCGTCCCTCGAGATCGACCAGCCGAACGTACGGCGTGCGAGCCACGCGAGCTCCGTCGCGCCCATCGACGAGACACAGACGTTCTACCTGATGAGCCGGGGGCTCGACCGGGAGACCGCCCGGAAGACCATCGTGCTCGGCTTCCTGGAACCGGTCGTGGCGCGCATCCCGCTGCCTGAGGTGCAGGATCGGCTCCGGGCGCTCCTCGATGCCAAGTGGCCGAGGGTCGCCGCAGCAGCTGCCTGAGCCGGGATGGACACCACCGCCGGCGAACAGCTCCGCCGCGTGGCCGTCGCCACACTCGCTGATGTCCCGGACGGGACGATGCTCATGGTCCAGGTGGACGGCACGGACATCCTGCTCGTCAACCTCGACGGCGTGATCCACGCGATGCAGGGCATCTGCTCCCACGAGTACTTCGAGCTGGACAAGGGCTTCCTGACCGGGGATTCCCTGACCTGCGCGCTCCACCTGTCGCGCTTCGATCTCGAGACCGGAGAGGCGCTCGACCCTCCCGCGGAACTCCCGCTTGCGCGCTATCCCGCCACGGTCGAAGCGGACGGCACGATCGTCCTGGGACTTCCAGAAGGACCGATCCCGATCAACGAGTGACAGCTTGTTGACTTTCGACCGCGAGTGCAGATCGTATGCGCATGGCGATGCGCATAGCAGTCAACATGTCGCTGCCCAGGGATCTCGTCGAGGAACTCGATCATGTCGCCGGGCCGCGCAATCGCAGCGCCTTCGTCGAGGGAGCTGTTCGGGATCGACTCCGTCGTGAGCAGATGCGTCGCGTTTGGCAGGACGCCGCTGGCTCACTGCGCGCAGAGGATTACCCGCATTGGTCAACGTCCGAGAAGGTCCAGGAGTGGGTCACAGAGCGCCGGCGTGAGCAGACGGACGCGGGCTCCGAGTGATCCGGTGTACCTGCTGCTTGATTCGACCTTCGTGATCGACCTCCTGCGCGGTGACCAGGCGGCGGTCACTCGGATGGAGCGGATATTCGAGGACGGCGATGAGCCCCACGTGAACGAGATCGTGGCGTGCGAGGTCCGTGCCGGCCTCCTCGACCGGGATGTGCCAGCGTTCGAGGGCATGCTCCGCTCGGTCGCCTTCGTCCAGCCCGGCCCGGCTGCGGCGCTGACGGCGGGGCGGTGGCGAGCGGAGTCTCGCCGGCGCGGGCGGGTCCTGAGCCTTGCCGATGCCCTGATCGGAGCAGCCGGCGATAGCCTCCCCGCGATCGTCCTGACCCGCAACGTCCGCGACTTCAGCCTCACCCCGGTTCGCGTCGAATCCTACTGACCCAGCGCCAGGGGTGCTCGTGGCTGTCTGCTGCTTCAGCCGCCGTCGAATGCGTGGACGGGGAAGCAGGCCTCCGTCACGGCCTCGGACCGCGCGGAACGCACCGTCCCGATCGACGAACACCCAGGCCGACCATCGATCGCTCCCCGCCGTCCCGTGCCGGCCTCTCCGGACAGGGAGACGCGCCCGACGGTGATGCGGGCGACGACACGCGCCGTCCCACCAAGCCCACGCTCCAGCGTCAACCGATGGTCCCAGCGCACCAGGTGCCGGAGCACCGAGAGCCGCCACTGGTCGGGGGAAAGCCCGACGAGGCGCTCATCGCCGAGTGTCACCGCGCCTGCCGCGAGCTCCATCGGCAGGTCCATGGCGCGTGCTGGGATCGCCGGTAACGGCACTTCGGCGAGGCGGAGCACCTCGCCATCCGCGCGGCGGCCCAGCAGCCGGATCTTCACGGAACGTGGGTCCCACTCGGGCCTGACCGCGAGCGCTCCTTCGAAGATCGGCTCACCGCCGCTCAGGCTGACGCGTTCCAGCGGACCCGCCTCCTCGTGGATCGCGACGACCCAGAACCGCGGTGCGAAGTCGACCGGGGCGAGCATCGGGAAACGGCTCGCGGTCGGTGCTCCGGAGGCAGCCGGTGGGGCAGGGCTCTGTCCGGCCGTCGACGACACGGCGACCGGCGCGCGGGTCGTCGTTGGACTAGCGGGGCGCTCGCGGCCCAGGAACCCGGCTCCTGCCACCACGACCAGGATGAGCACGACGACGATGGCCGGCGATCGCGCGGAGCGCGTCCGCAGCTGCGGCTCGGCCCGCGGTTCGGGGCCGGGCCCAGCGTCGTACCGGTCGTCATCGCGCAACACGGTCGAGAGCCTACTCCTCCCTCAGAACAGCTCCCATGCACGGGCCATCTCGTCGCCGCCGGTGCGCGCCGCGCTCCCCGGCGACCGCGGCCCGATCCGGAATCGGCGTTCGTCGTCGCCGTCCTGGTCGCCCTCGGGCACCCCGTCGAGCCGAGCCAGGACGTACTCACCGATCCGCGGTCCGTGCTTGTACCCGTGCCCGGACCCTCCGCCGACCAGCCAGACGTTGTCCCAGTCGGGGTGCTGCGCGATGAGGAAGTGGGCGTCGCGGGTCGTCTCGTACTGGCAGACCCGCGTCTCGACCACGGGAGCCTGGGAGAGGTCGGGGAAGCGGCGGCGGAGGTACGCGCGAGCCAGGCGGATCGACTCGGCATCCACGACGCGCTCGCCGTTCGACGGGTCGAAGAGCGGACCGTACCGATCGGGCCCGACCTTGAAGCCGTGGTCGTCGATCGCCGGGACGCCGTAGTAGCCGGCGTCGTAGTCGGCCCACGCGGGGACCGCCTCGGCATGGAAGCGGCGATCGCCGGCGGCGGGCCCCACGAGCACGACGTCCTGCTTCGTGACCCGGATGACGTCCCACAGCAGGTCGGGGAAGAGGCGCGGCAGCCACGGTCCACAGGCGAACACGAACTGACCGGCAGACATGGTGCCGTGCCCGGTCGTCGCGATCTCCAGCAGGCGCCGGCCGTCTGTCCGTGCCGGTCGAGCGACGCTGCAGTCGAAGGACCCACCCAGCTCCGCGAACGCCGCAACCACCTCCCGGCAGCCCTGACGCGCCATCAGGACGCCGCCCTCCGGCTCGTAGAGCGCGAATCGCATGCCGTCCGAAACGCCCAGCTGTGGCCAGCGGCGGCGCAGCTCGTCTGGTTCGAGCCGCTCATACGGCACGACCTGCGCGTCGAAAGTGGCGATCGACTCCGCCTCGAAGGCCCCCTCCCGGTGGGCGAACCAGAGCAGGCCGCTCGGCACGAAGAGGCGCACCCCGCGCTCGTCAGCGAAGCGTCGCCAAGTCTCGAGTGACTGACGGGACCATCGGGTGTAGAGCGCGTCCCCACCGTGCGCCGCACGGGTGAGGCGCGTCTCGTCGCCGCTGGTGGCACGTGGATGGCCCGCGCCGTACGCGTCCAGCAGCGCCACCGTTCGCCCACCCTGTCGCGCGAGGTAGGCGGTCCACGACCCCATGACCCCGGCACCGATGACGGCCAGGTCCACGTTCCGGGCCGGACTGACGGCTGGAGCGACGCGATCCGACACGCGACTCAGCGCGGCAGCTCCACACCCACGCCCGCCTGCTCGGCCGCTCGCAGGATGGCGTCGGCGAAGACGAGGTCAGCCAGCCCGACTCCGAGGTGGGTGACCAGGACCGGGCCATCACCGGGCACCCCGGATGCGGGCTCCAGCAGCACCTGACCGAGTGTGGCCGCGGGATCCGGATAGCCGGCGAAAGTGCCGGCCGCGCGGGTGGCCAGGAACTGGCCGGCCTCGTCCACGACGAACGGTCGAGCGTCGCGCGCCACGGCCGCCGGCACGCACATGTCGTAGTCGACCGCGATGATCAACACAGCCGCCGCGAACAGCTTGACATCGACGCGCTGGTGCTCCGCTCCGAAAGAGACCATGGTAAGCACCACGTCGGCGCCGCTGACCGCATCCTCCAACGCATCCACGGCCCGTATGGCAGCGAACGCCCTGATCTCGCCGGCGTGCTCCGCGAGTGACCGCGCGCGTTCAGGATGCCGGTCATGGACCGTCACCCGCGCTCCGGGCATCACGTGAGCAAGGACCGGCAGGTGGCTCGCCGCCTGGACGCCCGCACCGACGAGTGTCACGTTCACCGTGCGCCCCCGGACACGTCGCACGACGTGGTCGCGCCACGCTCCAAGGGCGACGCCGGAGACCGCTGCCGTGCGATGGGCCGTGACCGGCCCGGCGTCGATGAACGCGAGTGGGACGCCGCTCCGCGGATCGTCGAGGATGACGGTGCCATGGATGCGGGCGACCTCGCGGCCGTCGTTGCCGGGGAAGCCGCTGACCCACTTGATGCCAAGCAGGTCGCGCGATCCGTCCCTGGCCGGGCCGCGCAGCAGCGCCGGCATGGCGTGGGCGAACGAGGCGTCGGGACGCGGATGGACGCCGATCTTGGGTGGCAGCTCGGCATCGGCCACGAGCGCGACCATGGCGCGACGGGCCAGCGCGAGGCGGTCGGCGACCGGCGGGAGCAGCGACTCCACGTCACGCGCCGACAGGTAGCGGAGCGGCGCTCCAAGACCGGCCATGCCCAGAGCGTCCGTCGAGTCCCGGCGGCCTGTCAAGGCTGGTCCTCGGGTGGGCTCGGCTAGGATGCGGCCGTGACGACGGACGTTCGCTCCGACGACGGCCGGTTTACCCCATCGGATCGTGAGGCGCTGTTGCGCAACGCTCTCGCCGCCGATGGCCTCCGCGCGTCGAGCTGGTCGAATGTGCCGGGCGAGCGCTACGCCGAGCACTCCCACGGCTACGACAAGGTGCTCGTTGTTGCCGCCGGATCGATCGGCTTCACCCTTTCGGGATCCGGCAGGACCACCGAGCTGGCCGTCGCGGACCGGCTCGATCTCCCGGCCGGCACAGCGCATGGCGCGATCGTGGGAGCGGACGGCGTGGTCTGCCTGGAGGCGCATCTACCGGCGGGTTCGCTCGGTGACACGGCGCACCATCGCGCCGGTTGGGGTCGCCAAGCCCTCGCACCCGGCGAAACCAGCGCGCCGCGGCTTGCGTAGGCTCCGATGGGAAGGGCTCCGACCGAAAAGACCGATGCCGAGCTGGTCGCCACGGTGGCGACCGGTGATACGGCTGCGCTCGCGGAGCTCTACGAGCGGCACGCACACGCGATCTATCGCGCGGCGTTCCGGCGTGTCGGAGACCGGCAACTCGCGGAGGAGGTCCTGCAGGACACCTACATGGCACTTTGGAACCGGGCGGAGCTCTTCGATCCCCGCGCCGGGTCGCTGCTCGCCTGGTTGTCGACCATCGCCCGGAACCGCGCCGTCGACAGGCTGAGGCACCTTGGCCGGCGGCCATCGGCCGTCCCCCTCAGCGCGGTGCTCGGCGACGACGATGCAGACGATCGCACGGTCGACCGGACCCTTGCCGAAGGGACCTTGCTGGGTTCGGGCGCCGTCTCGATCGACCCGGAACGCATGCTCGACGAAGCCACGCTGCGAGCGGAGATCCGTGGCGCGCTGGCGGGCATCCCGGATGCCGAGCGCCAGGTGCTGGAGCTGGCCTATTACGGAGGCTTCACCCAGTCGGAGATCTCGGAACGCCTGGGGTGGCCGCTCGGCACGGTCAAGACTCGGACCCGGCGCGCGCTGCTCCGTCTTCGTCACCGGTTGAGCGGGGTCCTCGGTCCATCGATCGTCGCGCCGCCGCCCGAGCGGATGGCGCTGCTCGACGACGAGCCCGCGACGCGCGTTCTCCACGCGCAGGAGGTGGCCGATGGATCACGCTGAGGTCCAGGCGCGCCTCGAGAACGCTTTTGCGGATGGCTCCGGCATCACGGCCGTGGAGCAGGACGCGAGTGCCGAGGGCGCCGAGGTCCGCCGTCATCTGGAAAGCTGTGAGGCGTGTGGCGGCGAGTACGCGGGGTGGATCGCGACCGCGCGCGCGCTCGCGGCGGCGGCGCCCGATGACATGCGCGCGCCGGATGCGGCGCGCATCCGGATCCTGGCTGCGGCGGCACGAACCACCGAGGCAGCGGAGACGACCCCGAGCGGGGACGCCGCGCCCGGCCGTTCGCGCCGGCTCGTCGGGCAGGGAGCGCCCCGTCCCGTGGCGCTGGCCCTGACTGCGGCCGCCGCCGTCGTGCTCTTCGTGGCCGGGGCGCTGCTCGGCGAGCCGCTGGGGATCACTCCGGGAACTGACGACCGGGAACCCTCGGCGCGGATCGCGGCCGCCATCCAGCGTGTCGTGGCGCAGCCCGACCATGTGACCGTCTCGCTCGAGGACGCCCGAGGAGCGGCTGCAGGGACGGTGCTGTTCGATCCCGCCTCGCGCGAGTTGGTGGTCATCTCCGATGCCCTCGATCCGCCGCCCGGTGACGCTCGCTACGAGTGTTTCCTTGAGCGAGATGGCACGCGCACGTGGGTGGGGCGAATGAGGATCGAGTACGGCACGGCGTGGTGGGTGGGTCCGATGGAGGAACCCAGCGACGCCGGCACATCGGGCGACCGCTTCGTGATCGTGCTCGGGGGTGGATCCGGTCCCCCGGTCCTCAGCGGGGAGTTCTAGCCGCCGAGCACCGTCGGCGCGTTCCGCTGAACGGACCGACGCGGCTCCGTCTCGGTGACCGTGTCGCCCTCCTCGATCGGCTCCTCGTCGGGGAAGTCGTCCTCCTCGGGGAGCGGGGGGACGTCGAGTGCCGGCCCCTCCAGATAGTGGCGGTGGAGTTCCAGGACCTCCTCCACCAGCAGTGGCGGGGCCACGCCGCCGTACGCCGCGATGCTCCGGCTGATCCAGGCGGCTTCCACCCGTCGCTCCTCGTCCGAAACGTCATCATCGCTGCGCGCCAGCCTGCCCATGACGATCCAGGCGAGGCCCACCCCGATGCCGATGCCGACGATGACCAGCCACCACTGGAAGCTGTCGTTCATGCGCCGGCAAGTATAGGCGGGGCCCTCGAGCCGCCCTCCGCGACGGCCCGACGAGGAGCCATCCGGCTATCCTCGCCACCGTGATCCGCATCACCCCCGACCCCATCGCGATCTCGCTCGGGCCCCTCAGCGTCGGCTGGTACGGCATCGGATACGTCGTCGCCGTGGCCATGCTCGTGCTCGTGACGCAGCGGGAGGCGGCGCGGCGCGGGATCGACCCGCAGCATGTGACCGGCGTGCTCGTGCTCAGTGCGGCGCTCGCGATCATCGGCGCGAGGCTCTACCACGTCATCGACCAGTTCCACCTGTACAGCAGCAACCTGGCGGCCATCGTCCTGCCGCCGTACAGCGGCTTGGGCCTGTACGGGGGTGTCGCCGGCGCCGCGCTGGGCATCGCGATCTACACGCGTCGCCACGGGATCCCGGTGTGGCGCGCGCTCGACGTCGTCATCCCCGGCACGCTCTTCGCGCAGGGGATCGCGCGTTGGGGCAACTTCTTCAACCAGGAGCTCTACGGCCCGCCGACATCGGCGCCGTGGGGTATCGCCATCGAGTGCCAGAACCGGGTCGCGCTGTACCCGTGTGACAGGTTCCCCTTCGAGACGACCGGCTTCCATCCGCTCTTCTTCTACGAATCGGCGCTGACCATCACCGGCGGCCTCATCGCGCTCTGGCTCGCCCGCCGCTTCGCGCACCGGCTGCGCGACGGCGACATCGCGTCGTTCTGGGGGATCTGGTATGGCGCGGTGCGGACTTTCCTCGAGACGTTCCGCGAGGGCTATAACTGGACC
Organism: Chloroflexota bacterium; assembly: GCA_013696945.1. Classification (GTDB taxonomy): domain Bacteria; phylum Chloroflexota; class Limnocylindria; order Limnocylindrales; family CSP1-4; genus Palsa-1032. Next base: position 9,060 of record JACCXQ010000058.1, read on the forward strand.
GTCGGAGGCATCCCCACCGCGCAGCTGATCGGGATCGGGCTGATCGTCGTAGGTATCGCGACGATCGTGTGGCGCCACACCCGGTCATCGCCGATCGAGCCGGAACAGCCGGAGGAGGCGTCTGAGCGGCAGAGCCCGGTCCCGGCGGGACCCAGCGGCTAGGGCGCGGGCCGCCCGCTAGGCAGGTTGGGCCGTGCCGGGCTGAAGTTCCGTCAGATGGGCGTGTGGCGACCATCATCTCGATCGCCACGAGCTGATCCCGCCGCCGGAGCGTGCTGGATAGCCGCTGGCGGCTATCTGTTACGCCATGGAGGCCTCTTGAGCCGCCGAGGACCAGCATCGTGGTCGCGTGACGCCCATCTGACAGGAACCGGGACCCCACAAGCGTTGCTGCCGGCCGCCGCGCCAGCCGCCAGACGCTCGGACCTATACTCGCCGCCGGATGGAGTACGCCTCGTCGATCCTCGATCTGGTCGGCGACACACCGATGGTGCGACTCGACCGAGTCACCCGTGAGCTTGGCCCGGCTGATCGCCGACCCCTGATCCTGGGCAAGCTCGAGATGCTCAATCCCGGCGGCTCGGTCAAGGACCGCATCGGGCTGCCGATGATCGAGGCGGCCGAGCGCGCCGGTCTCCTGCGGCCAGGTGGCACGATCATCGAGCCGACGAGCGGCAATACGGGCCACGGGCTCGCCATCGCGGCGGCCATCAAGGGCTATCGCTGCATCTTCGTGATGGCGGACAAGCAGTCGGCCGAGAAGCAGGCGCTCCTCCGCGCATACGGAGCGGAGGTCGTGCGCTGCCCCACCAACGTGGCGCCCGAATCACCGGAAAGCTACTACTCCGTGGCTCGTCGGCTGGCGCGTGACATCCCGGGCGCCTTCCAGCCCGACCAGTATCACAACATGGAGAACCCGCTCGCGCATGAGCGAACGACCGGGCCAGAGATCTGGGAGCAGACGGCGGGCACCATCACGCACCTAGTCGTCTCGGTCGGCACCGGCGGCACCGTCAGCGGCTGTGCCCACTACCTGAAGGCACAGCGGCCGGAGCTCCAGGTCATCGGCGCGGACCCCGAGGGGAGCGTCCTGTCGGGCGACACTGCTCGCCCCTACCTGACCGAGGGGATCGGGGAGGACTTCTTCCCCGGCACGTACGACCCCGACGTTGTCGACCGCTGGGAGCGCGTCTCCGATGCGGAGGCATTCGCTGCGGCACGGAGGCTGACCCGCGAGGAAGGGATCCTGTCGGGGGAGTCGTGCGGCACCGCGCTCGTCGCAACCCTGCGCGTCGCGCGCGAGCTGAGCGCATCGGCGGAAGGCCGGGAAGCGGTGATGGTCGTGATCCTGCCGGACGGCGGCCGCTCGTACCTCTCGAAGCTGTACGACGACGAGTGGATGCGCGCCAACGGACTGCTCGGTACAGCGACCGGCCGCGAACGGATCCTCGCCGTGCTGAGGAACGGGCACGGTACAGACCTCCCCGATGTGGTGCTCGCGCGCACCACGGATCGCGTCGCGACCGCCATCGACACCCTCGAGCGCTACGGGATCAGCCAGATGCCGGTCACCGAGCGCGCGGACGACTCGATCGAAGGCATCGTGGGGTCCATCAACGAGCGAAGCCTGCTGGAGCGTGCGTACCGCGATCCGGGTGTCGTCGAGCGCACGGTCGGCGAGGTCATGGACAGGCCGCTCCCCACCATCGACGCGGACGCTTCGATGGATCAGGCCTTCCAGCTGCTCTCCGACGGCGCGCCCGCGCTCGTGGCCGTCGTGGATGGTCGGCCGGCGGGCGTCGTCACGAAGCTCGACCTGCTGGAGTACCTCGCGCACAAGGTCGGCGCTCGCGGCTGACAGCGCGGGGATCCGTGGTCAGGTCGTTGTCTCGACCTCCGGCGCGAGATCGAAGCGGAGCACGTCCTCCATCAGTGTCGTCTCGATCTCGTCAAGATGCCGGGCCGGGTCCGGTTGGATGGCCAGCCGCGCGGGCGACTCGTAGTAGCGATCGTTGGCAGCCGCGAATCCCTCGGGCCCATCGTAGGAGAGGATCCAGATGAAGCGGTGCTCGTCTGGCACGACCCATGCGCCCTCGACGCGGAATCCGAAGCGCTCACGGAGCGGCACGATCTCGGTCCGCCACTCCTCCACCCAGCTCTCCATCTCCCCCGGCTGCACCACGTAGCGTCTCAGTTGATAGCTTCGCATCGCACGCTCCTCCTCTTGGCATCCGCACAGATGCTACGCTTGACGGCAGCTGATCCCGACATCCTGGACTGCGAAAGCCGACTCCTCGCGCTCCATCGAGCCGAGGCACGCGCGGCCGGTCTACCACCTGCGATGGCGCGGCGTCCGAGCGACGCGCGACCGCCAAGGAGTGTCCTGTGACCGCCAGCCAGTCCGTCGCCCCTGCGCCGTTCACGACCCAGCTCGGTCGGCGGACGTTCGCAAACCTCTCCGTCGCCGAGCTCTACGAAGAAGCGATTCGCCGTGGGGAAGGGCTCGTCGCCGCCGATGGACCTCTCGTCGTGCGGACCGGGAAGCACACCGGCCGCTCCCCCAAGGACAAGTTCATCGTCGATGAGCCGGGAAGTCACGACGGCGTCTGGTGGGGCGGCTTCAACCAGCCGATCAGCCAGGACCGCTACGAGGCCGTTCGCGCGCGGATGCTCGAGCACCTGGCGCAGCGCGACGTCTTCGTCCAGGACTGTTTCGTGGGTGCCCACCCCGATCACCGGCGCTCCGTCCGTGCGTACACCGAGACGGCGTGGGCGAGCATCTTCTGCGGCAACCTCTTCATCCGGCCCGCCGCCGCAGACCTGGTGGGCTTCGAGCCGAAATTCACGATCATCGACGCGCCCTCATTCAAGGCCGACCCGGAACGTGACGGCACGCGCACCGAGACCGCGATCCTGGTCCACCTGTCACGACAGGAGATCCTCATCTGCGGCACCGAGTACGCCGGCGAGATGAAGAAGGGTGCATTCGGGATCATGAACTTCCGTCTCCCCGACGAAGGCGTGCTGCCGATGCATTCGTCGGTCAACGTCGGCGCAGACGGTGACGTGGCGATCTTCTTCGGCCTGTCGGGTACCGGCAAGACGACGCTTTCGGCCGACCCGGAGCGCACGCTCATCGGCGACGATGAGCATGGCTGGGGCCCCGACGGTGTGTTCAACTTCGAGGGCGGCTGCTACGCCAAGACGATCAGGCTCTCCCACATCTATGAGCCCGACATCTACTCCACGACGCGGCGCTTCGGGACGATCCTCGAGAACGTGGCACTGGATCCGAAGACGCGCGAGCTCGACCTCGACTCGGACCTGTTCACGGAGAACACGCGCGGCGCCTTCCCGCTGCACTTCATAAGCAACAGCTCGGACGTCGGCCGCGCCGGTCACCCGACCAACGTGGTGCTCCTCACCGCCGACGCGTTCGGGGTCATGCCGCCCGTGGCGCGCCTCACTCGCGACCAGGCGCTCTACCACTTCATCAGCGGCTATACCGCCAAGCTCGCCGGCACAGAGGTCGGCGTGGTCGAGCCTTCGGCCACGTTCTCCACTTGCTTCGGCGCGCCGTTCATGCCGCGGCACCCGGGCGTCTATGCGGCCATGCTGGGCGATCTGCTGGACCGTCACGGGGTCCGCGCTTGGCTCGTGAACACCGGCTGGACAGGCGGTCCGCACGGCACCGGCGAGCGCATCAACATCACCCACACGCGCAACATGGTCCGGGCGGCGCTGGGCGGCCGCCTCGACAAGGTGGCCACGGTGACCGACCCCATCTTCGGGGTCGAGATCCCGACCTCGTGCCCGGGCGTCCCGGCGGAGGTCCTCCAGCCTCGAGGGACCTGGGCGGATGCCGACGCGTACGACCGCCAGGCGGCGAGGCTCGCCGGGATGTTCCGCGAGAACTTCAAGAGGTTCGAGGAAGGCGTCAGCGAGGGCGTCCGGAACGCGGGTCCGATCGTCAGAGGCTGATGAGCACCAACTCCTGGCTCCGCGTGATCCTGGCCATCTGGGTCATCGGCTTCCTCGTCATCGCCTGCGGGCCGGCGCTGGCTGGGGATGGGATCGTCGGAACGCTCGCCGGCGGCGCGATCGGGCTCGT
>JACCXQ010000321.1 GCA_013696945.1 Chloroflexota bacterium
CCGGCCATGGCTCCCACCGTTCAGCCGACGTTCCTGGTGGAGCGGTACGCGCCGGACCTCTCGGTCGATCGATTGCGCCTTGCCGGCCGCCGCGCCGAACAGGCCGCCCCGCTCATCGCTCCCGGAGCCCGGACGCGGTACCTGGGATCGATCCTCCTCCCCTCGGACGAGATGTCGCTCTGCCTGTTCGAAGGGACATCGGAGGAAGTGGTACGAGGCGCGGTCGAACGTGCGGCCCTCGGCTTCGACCGGATCACGCAGGCCATGCCAGTCGCTCGGTGATCTCATCGGCCGGGTCGAGGTGCGCTGGTTCGACACGCTCCCCCCTCCGCAGCGGATGGCGGCGGACACCTTCAAGGTCATCCTGTCGGCCACCGTGGCGAGCGGCAAGACCGCCCTGGTGGCCTGGTTCGTCATCGGCTGAGGCGGTCGATCCGAGGTGGACCCTATGATCCTTTGCCACACGCGCGGGCAGCCTCGAGTGCCACGGCCTAACCTCGACCGGGTACGACCAGCCGGTCGACGTGCAGGCGAGGTTCACGGCCACACCCTGAGGTAGCGACCCGGCGGACGGATCCACCGGCCGCGGACCGCGAGTCGACTGGTCTGGGATACGCTCGCTCCGATGACAGGGCATCGGGTCAGCTCGGTGGTCGAGATCGTCGGCCGCAGCGCCGAGCTGGCGACCGTGTCGGAGTTCCTCGACGGGACCACGCCCGCCCGTGCCCTGCTCCTGCGCGGCGATGCCGGCATGGGCAAGACGCTGCTGTGGCATCACGTGGTCACCGCGGCAGAGGAGCGCGGCCGGACCACATTCGCGGCGCAGCCCACGCAGTCGGAGATGCGACTGTCGTTCGCGGCGCTCGACGACCTGGTATCGGGCGTCCCGGAAGCGTCGCTGGCCGCGCTCCCGGAGCCGCAGCGGGCTGCACTCGATGCCGCACTGCTGCGGAGTGCCGGCGTGCCAGCCGATCAGCTTGCCGTCTCCATGGCCTTCGTCTCGTTGCTCACGTCGACGTCCCGGTCGACACCCGTCATCCTGGCGGTCGACGACGCCCAATGGATCGACGTGCCGAGTGCCCGCGTCCTCGAGTTCTCGCTCCGGCGGACCGCCGAGCACGATGTCCTGTTCGTCATCACGGTCCGCACCGGAGAGCCCGCTCCGCTTGCCGACGCGCTGCTGCACGCGCTCCCCGATCCGGTGACCAGGACGCTCGAGGTCGGGCCGTTGAGCCTGGGAGCACTCCATCGCCTGTTCTCGTCGCGGCTGGGGCAGTCGTTCCCGCGACCGACCCTGGTGAAGCTGGAGCAGGCGTCGGGAGGCAACCCGCTGGTCGCGCTCGAGATCGCTCGTGCACTCTTGGACTCCGTTGAGACGCTCGCGCCGGGAGCGCCCCTGCCGGCATCGCGGTCGTTGCGGCAGCTCCTCGGGCGGCGGATCGTATGTCTGTCACGGGCGACGCGCGAGGCGCTCCTGGTGATGGCGGGTTCGCCCGATTCCGACACCGAGACGGTCGCCCGCGCGCTCGCGATCGAGGACGTGGGGGAGCTGCTCGCACCGGCCGAAGCCGCCGGGATCGTCGAACAGGATCGGGGGCGGCTGCGGTTCGGGCATCCCCTGATGGCGTCCGTCGTCTACCGGGCGGCCTCCCCGGCACGACTGCGAGAATTGCACGGCCGACTGGCCGAGGTCGCGACGGACGTCGAGGAGCGTGCACGGCACCTGGCGCTGTCGACCGAGACCGCCGACGAGACCGTCGCGTCCGCGCTCGAGCAGGCAGCGATGCGCGCCAGTCGGCGCGGAGCACCCGACGCAGCGGCCGAGCTGATGGTACTTGCGCGAACACTGACGCCGCCCACCGATAGAGCGAGCGCGACCCGGCGGCTGCTCGCGGCCGGCGAGGCGATGCTCGTGGCCGGCGACTGGGCGGCCGGGCGACCTACTTCCGCCCCGGTGGTCAGGTCCTCTTCGCGCCGTTCGACCCGCAATTCTCGTGCCTGCCCGACTCCGCGACCGAAGCCTCACCCGGTCCGCTCGCCGCGGTGGGCATCCCGGTCGGTCTGCTTGTGGGCCTGCTGCTCGTGGCGTGGGTCGCCTTCGACCGCCGACTGCGGACCAGGACACGCCCCTGATCGACCATCCCTTCCCCGTCCATGGCCAACGGCCCGTCGCTGGAGCCGCGGGTCGTTGTTGTTGAGCGTCCCGACCAAGATGTAGGGAAACACCCGATGTCGCGGGGACGATGCACCCCTAGCGTTCCCGTCATGACTTCCGGAGTTCGGCTGACCTTCCTGGTGGAGCGGTACGCCGCCGACCTTTCCGTCGATCAACTGCTTCGTGCCGGCCGCCGCGCCGAAGAGGTAGCGCCCCTCCTCGCTCCCGGAGCTCGTGCGCGCTACCTCGGCTCGGTCCTCCTTCCTACGGACGAGATGGCGCT
>JACCXQ010000333.1 GCA_013696945.1 Chloroflexota bacterium
TCCTCCCCGAAGGATGAGATCACGAGGCCGGTGTCCACGCCGTCGGGCAGCGCCGCGTGACGGGGGTCATCGAAGTCCGACGGCACGTGCCAGACGAGCCCCGAGCAGTAGTCACCGAACACGTATCGTCCGATGAGCCCCGGCTGCCGACTTCCGCGGTAGACGTACCCGCCCACCACCGCGCAGGCCGGGTCGTTGCGGGCATCGTGGCTGAGCTCGATGACGGGGAGGGTCGTGGCCGGCCGGTCGCAGCGCGGCGGTCGGGGATAACCCGTGTACTCGTGTGCGCCTTCGCACTTGTCCCAGCCCAGGTTCGTCCCGCGGCCCGCGGCCGGACCGGGCAGGTGGCTCACCTCCTCGTAGTGGGCCTGCCCGACGTCGCCGATCCACAGATCGCCCGTGAGGCGGTCGAAGCTGGCGCGCCACCCGTTGCGCAGGCCACGCGACCAGACCAGGTCATCGCCCACCGTCCCGACGTACGGGTTGTCGGCCGGAACGGCGTAACGCAGCGGTCCCTCCCCGTCCGGATCGAGCGGGTCGAGTCGCAAGATCTTGCCCAGCAGGCTCTCGCGGTCCTGCGCGTTGCCCAGCGGGTCGCCCACGCCGCCGCCGTCGCCGAACGAGACGTACAGATAGCCATCGGGACCGAAGTCGAGCCAACCGCCGTTGTGGTACCCGTTACGGGGAGTCGACCACCAGGAGGACCCGTCTTGTCAGCGCATCGGCGCGAAGGGCGGAGGTCCGCTGGAACTCGGCCAGCACGACATCGGCATTCTTCTCGGGGTCGCGGCTCTCGCGGGAATAGACGACATAGAACCGGCCGTTCTCGATGTAGTCGGGATGGAAGGCAAGCCCGAGCAGCCCCCGTTCGGCCAGCTCCTTGCGTGGGTCGATCACGCGGTCGCGGATGTCGAGGAAGACGCCGGCGTGCCGCCACTTGCCGTCCACCTTCTTCGCGACCCGGATCCGGCCCGGTTGCTCGACGATGAAGAGCCGCCTCGGATCGCCGTCGGAGGTCGCGAAGACCGGCCAGTCGAACCCGCTCAGGACGGGCTTGACCGAGATCGTGACAGCGGGACCGCTGGGAGTCCGCGATGCCAGGGACGGGGCAGGCACGATCGAGGCAAGGAGCGCCAAGCTGAACGCGGCGAGTGCGGTCATGCCGATGGCTCGGGACCGGCTCGGACGGCGGTCAAAGGCCATGGGTCCACGGTACACCGCAGCGGGGTCAGCCGTACCCACGCATCAGCTATCGGCCACTTCCGGGTACCGGGCGATGGAGTATCCGCCGAACACCAATGGGTCCTCGGGCTGGAAGCGGTCTGCCTTCGCGTTGTATGCGTCGAAGGCCGGGTCGTCGTCGTGCACGGTGTGGCCCGTCATACTCTTGAACTCGGCAACGACCAGGTAGTGGCGAACGCCGTCCTTCTGGTGAGTGCCGAACGCGACGCGCGTCAACGACGCGTAGAGCAGCTCACCGGCCTTGGCGATGCGCAGCCACGTGGGGTACTCCTCTGCCCTGAACAGCGCCTCGAACTCGTCGGCCTGCTCCTCGCGGATGCTCAGGACGATGCCGTTGATCTGGGTCATGGGCTCCTCCCCGGCGCGCGCTCAACCCTCCGGTACGGCGAACTCACCGGGCGCGCCGATGGCCCGGGAGGGACGCGGCCCTCGGTCGAAGGCCATGGCTTCGCGGTAGACGGCCGCCGAGTCATCGGCGCAGACGACGACCATGTCGCCGGGCTTCGCTCGACGCATGCCCGTGCGCGCCGCCTCGATCTCGAGGAGCACCGGTTCGGCGATCGTGCAGCGGGCCTCGCCGCGTTCCCGAGCCTCGCGCACGCCGGCGAGCACGTTGCCGGCGCTCACGCCCGGAGCGCGGCCGCGAAGGTTCGCGTCCTCGCGCACGTAGATCTCGTCGAAGGCGCGAGCGGCTATGGCGCCATAGTCACGCTGGTCGTCATCACGGCGGTCGCCGGGGATGCCGATGACACCGATCGCCCGCCCCACTCGCTTCGGGGCGGACCCATCGCCATCGCCGCTCGATGTCCCGCTCCGTCGCCGGCCGCGGCGTGACCCCTCGACCATCGACAGCTCCACGAACTCGGCGAGCCGGCGCATCCCGTCGACGTTGTGGCAGTAGTCGATGTACACCTTGAATCCCGCGACCTCGACCTCGTTGAGCCGCCCGGGCGCCTGGAAGAAGGAAGTGCTGAAGGTGCGCAGCCCCTGGCGGATGTCGTGAAGATGCGCGCCGGTCGCCCACGCTGCGGCGGCGGCAGCGAGCGCGTTGGCGACGTTCATCCGTGCGCGGCCGCCGAACGTTGCGGGGATGAGGTGCGTGTAGATGAGCGGCATCGTCCGGCTGCCGTGGCGGAGGACGATGAGCTCTCCATCGTCGGTCTCCTGGAGCACCATCGCGGCTCCCCCCCGACCGGCGTGGCCGTCGACACGATCGAAGCCCTCCTGGCCCTTCTGTGTCTGCATCGAGAACAGCACGACCTGGCCACGGCAGTGCCGGCCCATCCGCGCGACGAGCGCGTCATCCGCGTTCAGGACCGCGGTGCCCGACCGCGGAACGGCCTCTACCAGCACTCCCTTCACGTTTGCCAGCTGTGGCAGCGTGTCGATGCCGTGGAGCCCGAGATGGTCGCCCGACACGTTCGTGACCACTGCCACATCGTTCCGGTCGTAACCGAGCCCCTCCCGGAGGATGCCGCCGCGGGCGACCTCGAAGACGGCCGTGTCGACGATCGGGTTCTGAAGGACCATCTGGGCTGACTTCGGCCCCGACATGTCGCCCTTTTTGATCAGCCGGCCGTCGATGACGATGCCGTCCGTCGTGGTCATGCCCACCCGGCGGCCCATCAACTTCAGCACGTGGGCGATCATCCGGACCGTCGTCGTCTTCCCGTTCGTGCCGGTCACTCCCATGATCGGGATCCGAGCGTCCGAGCCCCGCGGGAAGAGCAGGTCCAGGACCGGACGCGCCACGTACTGCGGCTCGCCCTCGGTCGGATGGGAGTGCATGCGGAAGCCGGGCGCGGCGTTGACCTCGACGATGGCGCCCCCCTGCTCGCGGACGGGGATCGCGATGTCGGGGACGATGAAGTCGATGCCGGCGATGTCGAGACCCACGATGCGGGCCGCGGTCTCGGCGATCTCGACGTTCTCGGGGTGTGCCTCGAGCGTGCGATCGATAGCCGTCCCACCGGTCGACATGTTGCCGGTGAGTGCCAGCTGGACATGCTGGTCGGCGGATGGGATGTCGTCGAGGCGAAGACCCTGCTTCTGGACGAGCTCCTCGGCTGCCTCACTGAGCTTGATCTTGGTCAGGACCTTCTCGTGGCCGATGCCGCGCCGCGGGTCGCTGTTCTCGATCTCGACCAGCTCGCGGACCGTGTGCTGACCATCACCCACCACGCTCGCCGGCACACGCTGCGCGACCGCGACCATGCGCCCGCCGATCACGAGGACACGATGGTCGTTGCCGTTGACGTACGTCTCGACGACCACGTCCCCGCCGCGGCTCTCACTCCGGGCGAGCTCGTAGGCCTTGCGCACGTCGGCTTCGGAACGCAGGTCCAGGTTGACGCCCCGGCCGTGGTTGCCGTCGAGCGGCTTGACGACGGCCGGGTAGCCGATCGACACGGCGGCTTCCACGCAGGCCTGGGCCGAACGGACGGTGAGCGAGCGGGGGACCGGCAGCCCGGCCGAATTCAGGAGCGCATTGGTGAGGCTCTTGTCCGACGCGATGTCGACAGCGATGGCCGGCGTGCGCGAGGTCATCGTGGCGCGGATCCGCTGCTGGTGGACGCCCTGGCCGAGCTGAACGAGGCTGTGAGGATCCAGCCGGATCCACGGGATGTCCCGGGACACCGCCTCGTCGATGATCGCCTGCGTCGACGGGCCGAACGCCTGGCGCTCCGCGATCAAGATGAGCCGTTCCATCTCGGCGGCGAAGTCGATCGCGAACGCCGGCTCGTCCGGCGCGACGAGATGGTTGACCAGCGCGACCGCGATCTTGCCGGCCTCGATGCCGACCTGCTCCTCCCTGAATTCGAAGATCACGTTGTATCGACCGTAGTCGCCGGTCGAGCGGGTCTTACCGATGTGGACCTCGGTCCCGGCGAGGTTCTGGAGCTCCAGCGCGATGTGCTCGGAGACGTGGCCCAGCCAGGTGCCTTCCTGTAGACGCGAGACGAAGCCGCCCCGTCGACCGAGCGAGCAGGCGTGTTCCTCGAGCGTCGGCAGGACGCCTGTCAGCGCCTCGGTGAAACCGGGGATGCGGTTGCTGGGAAACTCCTCCAGGACGCCGAGATCGACCAGGTTCCGGACGGCCGGACCGCGCGCCCAGTAGTTGGGGCCACGCAGTACTCGCGTCTCTAGGATGCGCAGCTCGGGGCGGGGGCCTCCTGCGCCTCGCGACGGATCGGGCGGTGCGGGCCGCTGGCGACGGCCAGCGGGGGCGCCGCGGACGGCCATCAGCTCGAGGCCAGGGTCTCGGCGCCGTCCAGGGCTCGCAGCATCGGAGCAGCGACGCGCGAGCGGCGCCGGAGGTCGAACCGGTACCCGGCCGGCAGCGAATGCAGGACGACATTGCTGATCATCAGTGGCTTGTGCGCGCGGACCTCCCAGGCATCCGTATCCGAGCCGGCGCCATCGATGATCGTGATGCTCCGCCGCCCGATGACCTCCATGACCATGTCGGGGCCTACGACACCGGCTGTGTCCTCGTCGACACCGATGCCGAGCAGCGATGGGTTCTGGGCGATGATCGCGAGCAGCCGCCCGAGCCGGTTGCGCTGCTGGAAGTGCTGGTCGACGATCACGCCGGGCAGTACGCCGAGGCCGGCCGCCATCTGCACCATGCGTTGCTTGGGAGTGCCACCGCTCGCGCCGAAGGCCACCATGTGCGTGCTCATCGCTGACGCGCCGGCGCTCGTGCCAGCGATGACCGCACCGAAGCGGTGGCGCTCGGCTATGGCTCGAGCCAGGTTCGTGCCGCCGATCGTGGAGGAGAGGCGGAGCTGGTTGCCGCCCGTCAGGAAGACGCCGGTCGCGTCGCTCACCAGTCGCGCCGACGTGTCGTCGTTCGCCTGCGCACGCGTGACGGCATGGACCTGCGCGACGTGCTGGACGCCGAGCTCGCCGAAGACGCGCCGATACATCTCCCCGGCCAGCGGGCCGAGTGACGAGGCGCTGCTGATGACGACGATTCGTGCGTCCTGCCCACCCGCAAGCGCGGCGAATCGGCTCAGGATCACGCGTTCCCGGATCTTGTCCTCAGCACCACCGATGACGATGACGTGCCCTTCGGCCACAGACTCGACGACCTCATGGAAGAGTGTTCGGGCGAGGATACCCTTCCCGGGATCGCCCGATGCGACACGACACCGGGTCAGAGGCTGAGGTCCGCCTTAGTCCGCCGCCGCGTCGAGCCGTGCCGCCAGGTCGTCGAGGGTCCGCCGGTACCGACTCCGTCCTGCAAGATCGTCGAGCTCCCACGGGTCGGCGGTCATGTCGTACAGGTCGCGCTCGCCGCCTTGCCACTCCACGTAATGCCAGCCCTCGGCGGTTCGCAGCGAGCGCCACGGCGGGAAGGCCGGGTCCCCGGTGGGGCGCTCGGCGAAGATGTCGCGGCCGGACGTGGCACCCATTATCTCCGGCACGATGCTTCGCCCATCGCCCGGGATGTTGCAGCCGCCGATCTCGCACAGCGTGGGCGCCATGTCGGCCATCTGCGTCATCGCCGCGCGGGTCCGTGGCGCGGATCCGACGGCGGCGTCCCATCGCACGTACAGCGGCAGCGGTGTCGACCACGGGACCTTCTTCATCCGCTCGCGGTGGTCGCCCCAGCTCATGCCGTTGTCGGCGGTGAGGATCATCACGGTGTCGCTCCAGCGCCCCGACTTCGTGAGCGCCGCCTTCACGCGTCCGACCATCTCGTCGACCGAGAGCAGTGTCCGACAGGTGGGTCCGAGGGGCCAACCATCGCCGGGCAGCTCGGGGAACGCCTGGATGAAGCTCGGCTTGCCCGTCACGTCGTTCCAGGCGGGTGTCCGCCGCTTGCCGAGACCATCGCATCGAGCATCGGTGAGATGGCGGTCGGCGGGGTCTGGCTGCCACACGTCGCCGGCCGGCCCGCGGTGCGGACCATAGGGCGTCAACATCAGGAAGAGCGGGGCGGCGGCCGGGGCCGAAGCGATGAACCCGACCGCGGCCTCGGCGGCCACGTCCGTCGAGTAGTCGGCCGCGTCGGAGCCATGATGTTCGAGTACGCCATCGCGCCACAGATCGTAGTCGCGGTAGCCAGAGGCGATGATGGCCAGCTGGTCCCAACCAGGAGGCGTCTTGTCCGGGATGTCGGCGAGGCCGTTGAGGTACTTGCCGGCGATCGCGGTGTGGTAGCCGGCCGAGTCGAGCTTCGTGGCGATCGTCCTCGATGGGTCGAACCGAGTGCCGTCGTTCTCGATCACGCCGTGGTGGTGATCGTAAAGCCCGGTCAGGAACGTGGCGCGGCCCGGACAACAGAGCGGGTCGTTCCCGTAGTGGTCGGTGAAACGGAGCCCCCGGCCCCAGACGGAACGCATCTGGGGCAGCCGCTCGAGGAGCCCGGGCACCGCGTCGGCAGCGACATCATCGAGCATCACGACGACGATGTTCGGGCGCGTGTCGGCCGCTGCTGCCGGCGCCGGTAGCAACAGCGCCCCCGCAAGCGCGAGCGTGATGACGAGCTTCATGGCGTTCCCCCCTTGCCCGATCGTCGAGCCCCGTCAGGCTAGCATGCTCTCATGACGACCACCCGGCCCGGGGCCTGGCTGGCGCAAGAGCTGTCAATCGGACGTGAGCGGCTGCGCGACCGGCGCCGGCTGTGGGCGGTCGTGCTGATCGGCGTGTCCGGTGGCCTGGTTGCGACCTTCCTGCTCGCGCGGGGCGAGCTTGCCGGCTCCGATGCGTTGGCGTACTGGGCGGGCATCCGCATCTGGCTCTCCGGCGGCGACCCGTACCACCCGCCTGTGCCGTACCTCCCGTACGTTTACGCGCCGTGGAGTCTCGGTCTGTTCGTGCCATGGGCGCTGCTGCCGTGGAGCGTCGCGTGGACGCTATGGAGGGGACTCAACATCGTGCTGCTCATCTGGAGCGCGCACTGGGCATACAGCCGCCGTCCTCTCGCGACCGCCATCGCGCTGGCCCTCCTCGCGGCGCCCATCGCCGCCACGCTGGATACCGGCAACATCACCTTCCTGCTCGCCATGCTCGTCTGGGCCGCCCACTTCACAGGGCCGCGAGCAGCGGGCCTCCTCTGGGCGCTCGCGACCGGCCTCAAGTGGTTCCCGGTCTTCTTCGTCGCTGTCCTGCCCCCGCGCGCGCGCCTCTGGGGCGTCGCGGGACTGGCGGCGGCCGGCGTCCTGATGCTCGCCACCTGGCCGGAGACCCTCCACCACCTCGACCTGGCCTTCAACTTCCCACGGCCCATCCGGATCGATCTGGCGCTCCTGGCGTGGGGTGTCATCCCCTGGCTTTGGACGAGATGGTCACTATGGGCGCTCGATCGGGAGGGCATCAAGGCACGGGCGCGGGAGCCCCTCACGCGGACCGCGGAGGGCTGGCGGGCGTGGCGAGCGTCGTCGGGACGCGCCACCGTGGCACGACGAGTGATCGGGTCACGCGTCCGATCCTTCTTCGGGGTCGGCTGACCGCCGCGTACCGGACGCCGTACCGGCGCCCTCGGGTTGGCAGCCGGGGCACCAGTAGGCGCGTCGCGGCAGCTCGCCGATGACGCGGCTCCGGATCGGCGTACCACACCTGCGGCACGGTCGGCCGCTGCGGCCATAGACGTACAGTCGTCCCCCTGCCGGGCGTGGCCCGCCAGCTCCGACCGGCGCTCCGAGAGGGTCCGGCGTGGTCGTGCGACCGGCGCCACCCCGGTTCCCTGCCAGAAGACGGGCCCCGGTCTCGAGCGATCGCCGAAGGGTGGCATCGTCGAACGCCGCCACCTCGGCGAATGGATCGACCCGCCCGATGAAGCAGATCTCGCTCCGGTAGACGTTGCCAAGGCCAGCCTGCGAGCGCTGGTCGAGGAGCGCTTCACCGATCGTCATTCGGACACGGGAGAAATCCCGCATCCTGCGCATCGCTTCGTCGAGATCGGGCGCATCCTCGATGAGGTCAGGCCCGAGGGCGGCGAGCGCGGGATGGATGCCCAGCGCTCGCGCGTCCAGCAACTCAACGGTCGGGGCGTCGAAGCAGACGGCGACCGCAGACGGGACCTCGATGACGGCGACCGCGCGCGCCGGGCTGCGGCGCCACCGCTCGCCGGCGCGGTAGCGATGCCAGGAACCGTGCATCCGCAGGTGGGTGTGCAGGGCGAGGCCGCCGCCGAACGTGATGAGGAGGTGCTTCCCGACCGACTCGACACGCTCGACGCTCGAACCCACGACACGGCCCAGGGCAACACCATCCGGCCGACCCCGTGCGGCCGTCACGGGCTTTCCGGCCAGGACCTCGCGCAAAACGGTAGCCGTCCGGAAGAGCGTGTCACCCTCGGGCACCGGTCGAAGGCCTCCTACCGGCGCGCGGCGGCCATCGGAGCATCCATGGCGCGCATCACGTAGCCACGGTAGCCGGGCCGGAACCCGGCCCCCGCGAGCAGCTCCCGGTGCGTCGACTCTCCGACCGGGACCCCATCGACCCGCTCCAGCTGCAGCGCACGGAAGCGCCCATCCGCGACCAGAGCGCGCAGAGCCGCCAGGGCCGACAGCGCCGCATCGAGCGAGCTCGTGAACGCGGGCAGCGTCTGGAGCGATCGCCCGCCACGATCGACGTAGAGGACCGGCTCGCCGTCCCGCAGGACCACGTACGCCCCTGCCGCCCGTGCCAGCACCCTGCGGTCGTCGTCGCCATGCCGTGGCCAGGGCAACGAGGCGCCGAACGGGTTCGCCGGGTCGGCTGCGGCGAGCACCACCACGCTCCCCTCGCCCGTTCGGTCACCGCCTGGGTCCGAGCGTTCCGCACGCAGTCGGTCGACCGCGCCGGGAAGGGCGAACTGCGCACCCCCGAGCCCTTCCACGAAGTATCCGCGGCGGACGCGACCATGCTCCTCGAGCTCGCGAAGGACCGGGTAGACGCGACCGAACCCGCCGGCCAGCCCCTCCGCCGCAATGCCATCGCGCGTGACCACTCCGTGGCGCTCCAGAAGCCGTATGGCCAGCGCATGCCTCCGCTCGGTCTCCGTGGGAGCGCGGCCGCCCGAGAGCGCCACCGACGTCGCTACCGCCTCGGCGACCAGCGACCAGCGACCCGCGCCCTCCGGCGGCCCCATCCGACCGGAGGCTCCGACCCGCGGACGCGCCGCACTCCGGCTGCGCGAGGTCCGTGGCCAGCGGAGTGCGCGGAGTGCGGAGAAGGTGTCGTTTGTGACCTGGCCCGACCAGACCAGGTCCCAGAGCGCATCGAGGAGCTCGCGCTCGGTCGGCACGCGTCGACCTCCTGTCGCCGCTGCTCGAAGGGAAGCGGCGAGCAGGTCGCGATAGAACGAGGCACCACGAGCGGCGAGGTGATCCCGAAGCGCGGCCCCGAGCCACCCGGACGAGCGGCCTTCGTCGGCGGTGCCGCGCTCCTCGGCACCCCCAGCGTCGCCTGGCGAGACCTCGGTCGCGACATGCAGGAGCGCGAGCCGGTCGGGGCGGTAGAGACAGATGCGACCATCGTCGCGGCCGAGCGATCCCATGCCGACCCACGCTACCTCCCCGGCGGCACCCAGCTCGTCGAGCAACCGCGGCGCGTAGCCGCGGACGCGGGCGGGAAGCACGTCACGCTCCAGGACGCTCGCGGGCAGGGCCACGCCCTCGAGCTGCGCGATGACCTCGGCCAGCCGATCGATCCCTCCGGCTGCCGAACCGACCCCATGCCACGCAGGCAGGAATCGACCGAGTGCGCTCGGCTCGACCGGCTCGATCTCGCGGCGAAGTCGGGCCAGCGACCGGCGCCGGAGCAGCCGGAGCACCTCCGGGTCGCACCACTCGCGCTCCACGCCGTTCGGCCGGAACTCGCCGCGCAACAACGTGCCACCCGCCATCAGGCGCTCGAGGCCGGTCTCGACGATGCCCACCGGCAGGCCCCACCGGGCGGCTGGTTCCTCGGCCAGGAACGGTCCGTGGCGCCTCGAGAAGCGGGCCAGCAGGCTACCCAGCGCATCCTGGGTGGCGCCGAGGAACGCATCGGGAAGGCCGCGCGGCACGGCCACGCCGACGGCATCGCGGTAGCGCCCCGCGTCTTCGGCGGCGATCCACCGGGTCTCGGTCCGGATCCGCACCTCGACCGCCCGGCGGTCTGCGGCGAGCGCCTCCAGCCACTCGCCGGCAGCACGGGCACGCGACCGCTCGTCCTCGCCACGCACGCGTGCAGCCACCTCGGCCGAAGTCAGGTCGCCGAGGCGTCGGAGCAGATCGTGGACAGCGTCTGCCGAGCCCGCGGCACGTTCGGGCGTCAGCGCCTGGAGCTCCAGCTCGAGCTCGGTCAGCGCGTCGGCATCGAGCAGCTCGCGCAGCTCCTCCGCGCCCAGCAGCTCGCGCAGCAGGTCGCGGTCGAGCGCCAGCGCCTGTGCGCGCCGGTCCAGGAGGGGCGCGTCACCCTCGTACATGTACGCGGCGATGTAGTCGAAGAGCAGCGAGCTCGCGAAGGGCGACGCCCGCGGCGTCTCGACGCTGACGACGCGGATCTCGCGGCGTTCGATCGCCGCCAGGATGCCGCGCAGCGCAGGCAGGTCGAACACGTCCTGAAGGCACTCCCGATACGTCTCGAGGATGATCGGGAACGAGCCGAATCGACTCGCGACCGCGAGCAGCTGCGCCGAGCGCTGGCGCTGCTGCCAGAGCGGCGTCCGGTTCCCGGGTCGGCGGCGTGGCAGGAGGAGTGCGCGCGCAGCGTTCTCGCGGAAGCGGCTCGCGAAGAGCGCCGAACCGCCGACCGCTCCGACGACGAGCTCCTCCACTTCCTCCGACGCGATGAGGACCGAAGATTCCGCTGCGAGTGCACCGCCGCGACCGCTCATCGCGGCCGGGTCGGACTGTGCGTCCGTCGACTCACCACCCCAGCTGACGAGCGCTGCCGGGTCGTCCGTGGCCGGCAGGCGGACGACGATGCCATCGTCCGACCACATCGGCTGCGCCTCCAGCCCCAGCCGCTCCCGCAGCTGCGCCTCGATGGCCAGCGCCCACGGCGCATGGACACGCGCCCCGAACGGCGTCAACAGGCAGATGCGCCAGTCGCCGAGCTCGTCGCGGAAGCGCTGGAGCACGATCGTCCGGTCGGTCGGGAGGACGCCCGTCTGCTCGCGTTCCTCCTCGAGGTAGGCGACCAGGTTCTCCGCCGCGAGCGGGTCGAGGTCGTGCTGCTCCTGCAGCCGCGTCAACGCCTTCTCGCGGCCGGGCTTCCCGCTCGCTGCCAGCTCGCCTATCTCGCGCGTGAACGCGCCCAGCGCGCGCCCGAGCTCGACCGGCCGTCCCACGCCATCGCCCTTCCAGAACGGGATCTTGCCCGGCTCGCCCGGGGCGCGGCTCACGAGCACCCTGTCGTGGCCGATGGATCCGATGCGCCATGCGCTGGCGCCGAGCAGGATGACCTCACCCTCCCGCGCCTCGTACACCATCTCCTCATCGAGCTCGCCGACGCGTCGACCTCCCGTCCGTGCCGCCCGTGCGCGAGCACCCGGGGCACCATCCCCGTCGTCGGCCAGGAAGACCGGGAAGAGCCCGCGGTCAGGGATGGTGCCACCCGAGATGATGGCCACGGTCCGCGCGTCGCGCCGCGCCTGTACGGTGCCCGCGACGCGGTCCCACACGACCCGTGGCTTGAGGTCGGCGAACTCGTCCGCGGGATACTGGCCGGCCAGCATCCCCAGCACGGCCTCGAAGGTGTCGCGCCCGAGCTCCGCGAAGTTCTCGGCACGCCGGACCAGGGTGAACAGCTCATCGACCGGCCAGGCGCGCTCGGCGGTCGTGGCGACGAGCTGCTGCGCCAGGACGTCGAGCGGGTTGCGCGGCACGACGGTCGGCTCGATGGCGCCGTCGCGCATGAGGCGCGTCACGACCGCGCACTCCAGCAGGTCGCCGCGGTACTTGGGGAAGATCACGCCGCGTGACGGCTCGCCGACCTGGTGGCCCGCACGACCGATGCGCTGCAGCCCTCGAGCCACCGACAGCGGGCTCTCGACCTGGATGACGAGATCGACGGCGCCCATGTCGATGCCCAGCTCCAGCGAGCTCGTGGCGACCAGGGCGGGCAGCCGCCCGTCCTTGAGCGCTTCCTCGATCTCGAGCCGTTGCTCGCGCGCCAGCGACCCGTGATGCGCGCGCACCAGCTCCTTCCCGGCGAGCTCGTTGAGTCGCTGCGCCAGCCGCTCGGCCAGCCGGCGGCTGTTGGTGAAGATGATGGTGCTGCGGTGAGCGCGGATGAGCTCCAGGATCCGCGGATGGATGGCCGGCCAGATGCTCGTCCGCTGCTCCGGGCCGGCGGCCGGCCCGCCGGGCGCCTCCTCGAGCGGGATCGCCTCGCCGAGCCGGCTCATGTCCTCGACCGGCACAACGACCTGCAGGTCGAGCGCCTTGCGCACCCCCGCGTCGACGATCGTCACGGGCCGGGCCGTGCCGGGTCCGCCGTCGGACGGTGCGTCGCGGCCACCGAGGTAGCCGGCGACCGCGGAGAGCGGGCGCTGCGTGGCGGAGAGGCCGATGCGCTGCGGCGGCTCGTCCGTGAGCGACGTGAGCCGCTCCATGGATAGGGCCAGGTGCGCCCCGCGCTTGGTACCGGCCATGGCGTGGATCTCGTCGACGATGACCCACCGGATGCCGCGGAGCGCCTCACGTGCAGCCGAGGTGAGGAGGAGATAGAGCGATTCCGGAGTCGTGACGAGGATATCCGGCGGATGCTTGCCGAAGGCGCGGCGCTCGTCGGCTGGCGTGTCCCCCGTGCGCATCCCTACGCGCACCTCGGGCGCCTCGTGTCCGAGCTGGCGAGCCGCGAGCGCGATCCCGGCCAGCGGCGATCGCAGGTTCCGGTCCACATCGTGGACGAGCGCCTTGAGCGGCGACACGTACAGGACGCGCAACCGCCGCAACGGGTCGGGCGGGGGCGGTCCCGCCATCAGCCGGTCGAGGCACCAGAGGAACGCAGCGAGCGTCTTTCCCGATCCGGTAGGAGCGCAGATCAGCGTATGTCGCCCGCCCGCGATGGCCGGCCATCCCAGGGCCTGTGCTGGCGTCGGCTCAGCGAATGCCGAGTCGAACCAGGCGCGCGTCGCCGGATGGAACGGCGCCAG
>JACCXQ010000014.1 GCA_013696945.1 Chloroflexota bacterium
GCAGCTGGCAACCAACCGGCTCGACGTTTACACCTTCCACGAGCTGAGCCTGCGGATGGCCCGCGAGGCCGGCGTCCTACCGCCCGAGCCACAGGTCAAGGACCAGACCTGGTGGGACCGGACGCTCCCGAGAGCGCTCGACGATGCCGCCCAGACGATCGGCGGCCGCTACCACGCGATCATCGTCGACGAGGGCCAGGACTTCGAGAAGGCGTGGCTGGAGACGCTGCCGTTCCTTTTGGTCGAGCCGTGGGAGGACGTCTTCTACGTCTTCCACGATCCCAGCCAGGCGCTCTATCGGCCGGATGTGACGGACACGCTCCAGCTGCAGTCGAGCTTCATCCCCGACAACTGCCGGAATCCCGGCTCGGTCCATGACCTGGCGAACCGCTTCTACACCGGCCCAGAGACCATCACCGCCCGACGTGTGCCGGGCCGCCAGCCACAGCTCATCCCGGCGGAGGACGAACGCGCGACCATCGAGGCGGTGCGGACGTCCCTCCACCGGCTCGTCCACGAGGAGCGGGTCCGGCCCGACCAGATCGCGGTCCTCACGGCCGGTTCACTCTCGAACAGCGCCGTGTGGCGGCAGCGCGTCTACGGCAACGAGGTCCTCTGGAACGGCTCCTATGACGAGACGGGACGGACGCTCGGCCTCGCCCCGGAGCTCCAGCCGGAGCAGCCGCCGGACGTGGTCCTCTTCGATTCCATCCGGCGCTTCAAGGGCCTGGAGCGAGAGGTGGTCATCCTGGTCGAGCTTGATCCCGACGACCCTCGGCTCGGGCCGTTCCTCTACGTCGGTATGACCCGCGCTCTCCACCACCTCGTGGT
Organism: Chloroflexota bacterium; assembly: GCA_013696945.1. Classification (GTDB taxonomy): domain Bacteria; phylum Chloroflexota; class Limnocylindria; order Limnocylindrales; family CSP1-4; genus Palsa-1032. Next base: position 832 of record JACCXQ010000014.1, read on the forward strand.
CATCGCACCGGCCGCCGTGCTGGAACGGATCCGGGGCGCGTAGGTGCACCTGGTCGATGGAAAGCCGGTCGTCTCGGCGACCGACCTGGTGGGGTTCCTGGCCTGCGAGCACCTGACGAACCTGGAACGCGCCGCGCTGGCCCGCCTGGTCGCCCGTCCCGACCGCGAGGACCCCGAGCTGGACATGATCGCCCGCCGCGGGCTGGAGCACGAGCAGAAGTACCTTGCCTGGCTGCGCGGGGAACGTCGGGCGGTTCGCGAGATCAAGACAGCGGTGGCGCCGGGTGAGGCGCAGGGGCCCAAGCTCCACCGTGCCGCCAAGGAGACGCTCGAGGCGCTCCACCGAGGCGACGAGGTCATCTACCAGGCCACGTTCTTCGACGGGCGGTGGCGCGGCCACGCTGACTTCCTGCTCCGGGTCGAGCGCCCGTCGGCGCTGGGTGGCTGGAGCTACGAGGTCGCCGATACGAAGCTCGCCCGAAAGGCCAAGGCAAGCGCGCTTCTTCAGCTCTGCTCATACACCGACGCGCTGACTCGGATCCAGGGGGTGGAGCCCGATCTGATGCACGTCGTCCTGGGAGGAGTGGGCATGGACAGCGTCCCGTTCCGGGTCAAGGACTACATGGCCTACTTCCGAGCCGTGAAGACGCGCTTCGAGCAGACGGTCTTCGGCGGAGAGCCTGCCGTATACCCGCCCGCCGCCACGTACCCCGACCCAGTCGAGCACTGCGAGGTCTGCCGCTGGAACGTGGCATGCGTGCAGAAGCGGCGCCGCGACGATCACCTCTCGCTCGTGGCGGGTCTGGGTCGCAGCCAGACCAAGAAGCTTGTCGCGGCCGGCGTACCGACGGTCGTCGCTCTCTCGCAGCTGCCGGAGGCCGCGCGCGTCCCCAGGGTGGGACGGACCACGCTGGAGCGGCTGCGCCACCAGGCTCGCATGCAGGTCGAGCAGCGCAACTCCGGACGCGTGACCTACGAGCTGCTCCTGCCTATCGAGGCGGAGCGCGGCCTCGCGATGATGCCGCCGCCGTCCGCGGGCGACATCTTCTTCGACCTGGAAGGCGACCCGTTCGCTACCGACGACGGCCTGGAGTACCTCTGGGGCGTCATCGACCCGATGACCCGCGCGGCCGACGGCAGCGCGTCCTTCCACCATCGCTGGGCGCACTCACAGGCCCAGGAGAGGGCCGCCTTCGAGTGGTTCATCGACTTCGTGATGGCGCGGCTCGCGGCCGATCCCGGGATGCACATCTACCACTACGCCTCTTACGAGCCGACCGTGGTCAAGCGGCTGATGGGCCGGTATGGGACGCGCGAGGACGAGGTCGACCGGCTGCTGCGCGGCGGCGTCTTCGTGGACCTCTATCGCGTCGTGCTCAACGGCGTGCGCGTGTCGCAGGAGTCGTACTCGATCAAGAAGCTGGAGCCGCTGTATCGACTGGAACGCGCCGCTGAGCTGAAGGACGCCGGCTCGAGCATCCTGGCCTACGAGAAGTGGCTCGAGTCGGGGCCGGAGGGGCGACGCAACGACGCGATCCTCGAAGGGATCCGCGAGTACAACGAGGACGACTGCCGCTCCAACCACGGGCTGCAAGGCTGGCTCGAGGAGCGGCGGGACGAGGTGGCCGAGCGCGAGAACATCGAGGTACCGCGTCCCGGGCCGCGCGTTGCTGAGCCTACGCCGGCGCTGTCGGAGTTCGCCGCCCAGGCAGAGGCCCTGGCAAAGACCCTCACCGCGGACGTGCCTGAGGAGCGAGCGGAGCGCACGGACGACCAGCACTCCCGCTGGCTCCTGGCCCAGCTTCTTCAGTGGCACCGCCGCGAGGACAAGGCGGAGTGGTGGCATTACTTCTACCTTCGGGCGCTTTCTGACGAGGAGCTGGCGGAGGAGGCCGACGCGATCGGCGGGCTGACGCTCATCGGGCCGGTGGGTGAGCGCGAGAAGAACGCGCAGGTGTTCCGCTACTCGTTCGACCCGGGGCAGGAGTACAAGATCGAGGTGGGCCACACACCGGACGACCCACGGGCAAGGTCGGCCGGCAAGGTGGTGGCGCTCGACGGCGAGCAGGGCACGATCGACCTCCGCCGGCAGCTCAGCTGGGACGTGCCCCATCCAACATCACTTGTGCCGACGGGGCCGATCGACACCGTGCAGCAGCGGAATGCGCTGCTTCGACTGGGCGAGTGGGTGCGCGATCATGGCCTCGGCGACGCCGGGCCGAACGGCGCGGCGATCGACCTGCTGCGCGGGCTGGCGCCGCGCATCGACGGGCTAGATCAAGGGTCGGGTGCCCCGATCACGGCCGAAGGTGCCGATCCGCTGGAGGCGGCCAAGCAGCTCGGGCTGGACCTCGACGGGTCGACCCTTGCCATCCAGGGCCCGCCCGGCTCGGGCAAGACGTTCACCGGCGCGCGCATGATCCTGGAGCTGGTGCGCACCGGGCGGACCGTAGGCATCACCGCTCAGAGCCACAAAGTCATCGGCAACATGCTCGACCTCGTGTGCGAGGCGGCGACCGAGGAGCGCGTGGCCATCCGGGCGATCCAGAAAGCCAAGGAGCACGAGCGTTGCCGGGCTGAGATCGTCGAATGTGTCGATGACAACAAGGACGTCCTGCGTGCGCTCCGCGCCCGCGAGGTCGACGTCGCGGCCGGCACCAGCTGGATGTGGGCTCGGTCGGAGTTCTCGGGCGCGGTCGACACTCTGTTCGTGGACGAAGCCGGCCAAGTGTCCCTCGCCAACGTGCTCGCGATGGCCGCCTCGGCGCGGAACATCGTGCTGCTGGGCGACCCGATGCAGCTCAACCAACCGGTCAAGGGCAGCCATCCGCCGGATGCCGAGAAGTCGGCGCTGGAGCACCTCCTCGGCGGGGGCCAGACGATCCCGCCCGACCGCGGGCTGTTCCTCGCCCGCACCTGGCGGATGCATCCCGACATCTGCGACTACACGTCGGAGGTCTTCTACGAAGGCCGCCTGAAGCCCGAGCCGACTTTGGTCTCGCAGTCCGTGGACGCCA
>JACCXQ010000021.1 GCA_013696945.1 Chloroflexota bacterium
GGATCGGCACTCACCTTCCGCTCGCCATCGGGTTGCCGCGAGCCGCCGAGCGGGCGCGGCTGATCGGCGCCACCGCCGTGCAGGTCTTCGCCGACAACCCCACCGCATGGCGACGCCGCCTCGAGCCACCGACCGGCATCGACACCTTCCGCGAGCGTCTCTCGGCGCTCGACATCGGGCCGCTGGCCATCCATGCCTCGTACCTCGTCAACCTCTGCGGCGCGGACGAGGAGTCCTGGCGTCGCTCGATCGACTCGCTGGTCGCCGAGCTGAGGATGGGCGAGCGGTATGGCGCGCAGTTCCTCAACGTGCACATCGGCTCGCACCGCGGCCTCGGGCGCGACGCCGGCATGGCGCGCCTGGCGACCGGACTGCGCGCCGTCGGCGACGAGGTCGGGGAGTCACCGGCCACACCGATGCTGGTCCTCGAGAACTCGGCCGGGACGGGCGACGGTGTGGGGAGCCGCCTGGAGGACCTGGTCGACATCCTCGAGGCTGCCGCAAGGGCAGGCGTCGATCCCGACCGCATCGGCTTCTGCCTGGACACAGCGCATCTCTGGGGCGTGGGCTACAGGATCGACGATCCCGACGAGGTGGACCGGCTGCTGGCACGGGTCGACGCCGAGCTGGGACCCGGACGCCTGAAGATGATCCACCTCAACGATTCGAAAGCGCCGCGCGGCTCGTTACGCGACCGCCATGAGCACATCGGTGCCGGACAGATCGGGCCACGCGGCATGCACGCGTGGCTGACGCATCCTCGGCTGGCCGATGTCCCGGCCTTCCTGGAGACCCCCGGCATGGACATCGGCTACGACCGGGTGAACATGGACCGTGTACGCGGCCTCATCCGCGGGGAAGAGCTCCCGCAACTACCCGCCAGGGCGTTCACGCTCCACCGTGACCGGCCACGGATGGCAAGGAAGGGCCCTCGTGCGTGCATGGACATCGAGCCGGCCGAGTCCACCGTCGAAGGTGTTCCCGACCTCCCGCTCGACCGTCCGGCGGAGTGATCGCGGCCGCGCGGTGCTGGTCAGCACCAGGACCGGATCCAGGCGGTCCCGATGCCAGCCGGTAGCACCCCACCCGCTTGGCACCGGACCCATCGTGAACCATCCTGAGCAGCCTTTTCCGCTGCACCGTCGAGCGGCCGGTCAGGTGGTACGAAGGGCCTATATCGGCCCCCCGGTCGCCATTCGAAGATGCACCAGGCACGAGTCCACGTGACCCGCCGAAGGCCCGCCCTGCCGACCGGCGCACCGCTACACCCGGGAGCCAAATGAGCGTCCAGAACGGGCGAGCATTCAATGAATGGCTGCGCACCCAGCTCAAGGCGAAGAAGATGTCGCAGCGCCAGCTGGCGCAGCAGTCGGGTGTCGACCACTCGACGATCTCCCGCCTCGTCCGCGGCGACCGCACACCCTCATTGGGGACCGCCACAAAGCTGGCCCGCGGGCTCCGAGAGCTTCGTGACGAGGCCGACACACCGCAGTACTTCGGGATGGTCGCCGCGGCCGCGAGCCATCCCACCGCCCGCGTCGAGTACGCACTGCGCGCCGACGATCTCCTGAGCGAGCCGCAGGTGCGACAGGTGATGGAGTACTACCTGGCGCTCCGGGTGCGCCGCCTGGCGGTCGCTCAGAACGGTCCCGTGGTCCGCTCCGTCGGGCCGCTCCCGAAGCGCAACTAGCCGAGCGCGGAGCGCGCGGTCAGGCCGACTCGGCCGCCTCAGCCACCCGCGCTGGACCTCCGGCGCCGGTCCCCCCCTTCGTCTTGCGCGACAGCACGTAGGCGATCCCACCCAGCACGATGACCGAGAGCACGCTGATGGCGCGGTCCAACAGGACGATGGCGCCGGCCTCCTCCTGTGTCGCACCGTAGAACAGCGTGAGGATGCTGGCGATCCCCAGCTCCACCACGCCGAGCCCGGCCGGCGTGAGTGGGATGGCGGTGAGCAGGGACGCGATCAGCGCGACGAAGAACGCGCCACTGATCCCCAGCGGGAAGTCGAAGCCGAGCGCCTGGACGACCAGGTACAGGCGAGTGGCCTCGGTCGCCCAGATCGACGCCGTGAGGACCGCGATCATGGGGATGCGTCGCACGTCGATGGAGAAGACGCCCTCCTCGAAGCGATCGTAGAACTCGCGCATCCGATGAGGCAGCGGCAGTCGCGTGATGATGCGTTGGCCGAAGTTGCGGATCAGGAACAACCCCACAGCCAGTGCGACGATGAACCCGATCCCGACGGCGAAGACGATCTGCACTTCGAGCGGCAGACCAGTACGGAAGCTCCAGTAGCCGGCAGCGAGACCCAGCAGGACGATCGCGAACAGGTCGAAGACCCGCTCGATGAACACGGTCCCGAACGTCCGGCTCAGCGACACGTCGAAGTTGAGCCGCAGCAGATAGGCCCTGTAGACATCGCCGAGCTTGGCCGGGACGAGGCAGTTGACCAACCAGCTGATGAATATGATCTCCGTCGAATCACGCATCCGCACGCGGGTCCCGGCACCGCGCAACAGCACCATCCAGCGGTATCCCCGGAGCGGGAAGCCCAGGTAGTAGACCGCGAACGCGGCCAACAGGAGCCACGGGTTCGCAGCGGCGATGTGCCCCACGAGCTCGTCGAACTTGATGTTGCCGACCGTGAGCGCGATGAGCACCAGGAGCGCGATGGGCAGGACGATGGAGACGATCGTCCGAGGATCGCGGAGCCGTTGCGAGAGCGGCGTCGGACGTGAAGCTCCCTCCTCGTTGACGAGCGGGTAGTCCACGACCGGCTCGTCGGCGGGCAGCGGCGGCTGACCGCTCACGCCGGTGCTCCCGGATGCAGGCTTGCGGTGGATCCGGTGGAGCCGCGACGATTGCCACGTGCGCGCTGGACGAGCTTCGCGAGCGGCGTCCAGGCACGGACGAAGAAGGTGGCGCGGCCGGTCACGAGGCGGATGTCATCGAGTGCCACACGCATCTCCGCGGCGCTGCGCGGGTCCCCCGAGAGGATGGTGTAGGCGACGCCCACCTCGAGCACCGTGTGGGCGTCGGAGGAGGCGACGCCCGGACGTCCCTGATCCCGCGCGAAACGGGTCGCCTGTTCGTTCGCGTGCCCCAGGGCGCGCGCGTTGTGCGCCTCGATGAGGTCGACCGACTCCGCCAGCTCCGCCAGCGCCGCCGCTTCCACTATCTTCGCGGCACCAGACGAGCGGAACCTGTCGAATGGGTGTGGGAGTCCGACCAGCCCGCCCTGCTCCCGGATGGCGGCTGCCGCGTCGGCAGGGCTGAGCCCCATCGGCACGGGACGCTCGAGGTAGAGCCCCAGGAGGTCGCCGCCGGTGGTCCGGATCTCCTCGCCGACGATGACCGTCAGTCCCGTGGGCGCCAGATCACGCGCTCGGAGCGCGCCGTCGATCCGTTCGTGGTCCGTGATCGCGAGGTGCGTCAAGCCGCGCTGCGACGCGGCGCGCACCAGGTCGGCCGGCCGGCTCAGCGAGTCGAACGAGGCGGAGCTGTGACAGTGCAGGTCGACGAACGCTCGCCCCTGCCCCGCGTCCACGGGGCCGTCAGATGCGCTGGACAAGCGACTTCTTGAAGAAGTCGAAGTGCTCCAGCGCGAGGCCGGTCCCGAGCGCCACGCAGTTCAGCGAGTTCTCCGCGACGTGGCACGGGACGCCGGTGACCTGGGTCAGCAGCTTGTCGATGTTGCGCAGCAGCGAGCCGCCGCCGGACATGACCATGCCCTTGTCGATGATGTCACTGGAGAGCTCGGGTGGCGTCTCCTCGAGCACTGCACGCACGCTGCCGACGATCTGCTGGAGGGGCTGCTCGAGCGCCTCCATCACCTCGGAGCTGGTCAGCGGGATCGTCCGCGGCAGGCCGGCGATGAGGTCGCGGCCGCGCACGTCCATGTGCAGCTCACGCTCGAGCGGGAGAGCCGTGCCGATCTGGATCTTGACCTCCTCGGCCGTCCGCTCGCCGACCATGAGGTTGTATTTCTTGCGGATGTAGCTGGCGATGACCTCGTCGAAGCGGTTCCCGCCGACGCGCAGCGACCGCGACACCACGATCCCGCCGAGCGCGATGACGGCGATCTCGCTGGTGCCGCCGCCGATGTCGATGATGAGGTTCCCCGACGGTCCGCTGATGGGCACGTTGGCGCCGATCGCGGCCGCCAGCGGCTCCTCGATGAGGTACGCCTCACGAGCGCCGGCCTTGAGCGCCGCGTCGCGCACGGCACGCTTCTCCACGCTCGTGACGCCGGAAGGGACGCTGATCATGACGTCCGGCTTGGTGAACGAGCGCCCGGCCTTCTTGATGAAGTACCGCAACATCGCCTCGGTGATCACGTAGTCGGCGATCACGCCGTCCTTCATCGGCCGGATCGCCGTGATCTGCCCGGGCGTGCGACCGATCATCTCGCGGGCCTCGTCGCCGACGGCAACGATGTGATTGTCCTCACTGACCGCCACGACCGACGGTTCCTGGATGACGATGCCTTTGCCCTTGACGTAGACGAGGATATTGGCCGTGCCGAGGTCGATGCCGATCTTCATGTGACGGGGGTGTTCATCCTTCCGAGACGTGCTCGATCCGCGCGCCGAGATCGAGGAACTTGCGCTCGATGTTCTCATACCCCCGGCGGACCTGATGCGCACCGTGGATGACGCTCTCGCCCTCCGCGGCCAGGGCGGCCAGGATCAGCGAGGCGCCCGCGCGAAGGTCGCTCATCTCGACCTCCGAGCCGCGCAGCGGGCATGGACCCGTGATGGAGGCGTGGTGGTCGTCGACGATGCTCACGTCCGCCCCCATGCGCCTCAGCTCCTCGAGCCATTCCAGCCGATCCTCGAATATGGCTTCGTGGATGTGGCTCGTGCCGGCGGCGCGGCTCAGGAGCACCGCCGTCGGCGGCTGGAGGTCGGTGGCGAGGCCGGGGTAGGGCGCCGTCTCGATGTCCGTAGCCGCGTACTCGCCCACGGGAGCGGCGCGCACGGAGATGTCGTCGCCCTCTCTCGAGATCGAGACGCCGACGCGGTCCATCACGTCGAGGAACGCGCCCAGATGGTCGCAAGGCGCGTTCCGGAGGGTCACCTCGCCGCCCGTCACGGCGGCCGCCACGATGAACGTCCCGGCCTCGATCCGGTCAGCGATGACACGGTGCTCGGCGCCGCGCAACCGGCGCCGCCCCTCGACCTCGATGGTGTCCGGCGCCGTTCGCACGACGTCCGCGCCCATCTTGCGGAGGAACGTGATCAGGTCGTCGACCTCGGGCTCCTGCGCGGCGGGACGGATGGTCGTGTGCCCGTCGGCGAGGGTGGCCGCCAGAACGGCATTCTCCGTGCCCATCACGGTCACGTCGGGGAACGTCACGAGACCGCCGCGTAGCCGTCCAGGGGCGCGCGCGAAGTAGTAGCCGTTGCGGTAGGCGATCTCGGCCCCCAGTCGTTCCATCGCTTCGACATGGAGGTTCACCGGCCGGCGGCCGATGCGATCGCCGCCGGGATTGCTGATGATCACGCGTCCGAACCGCGCGAGGAGCGGACCGAGCAGGATGAAGCTAGCCCGCATCTTCGCGGCCGCCTCGAGGGGGACGAACAGCCAGTCGACGTCTCCGGCCGCGACCTCGTAGGTGTTCGGCCCCGGATGGTCGACCACGACCCCGAGGTCCCGCAGCGTATCGACCATGACGCGGACGTCGGCGATCTCCGGGACGTTGGTGAACCGGCAGCGCTCGCCCGTCAGGACGGCCGCTGCGAGGAGCTTCAATGACGCGTTCTTGCTGCCGCTAACGGGTACCTCGCCGCGAAGGGGCCGGCCACCCTCGACGCGGAATGCTTCGCGCTCGACAGGTGGTTCCTGGTACTCCCAGTGGAACGGACGGTCGTCGGCCATCGGTGCCTCAGCCGCGGTGCCGCGGACCCTCCCGGTGGCGGCGCTCGGCGACGCGGATACGCAGCAGCGCGCGCTGGAGTGATGCGCGCGCACGGGCCAGGTCGGCCGGCTCGTCGAAGCCCTCGGTGAGGGCCTGCTCGGCGTCGCGCCTGGCCTTCTCCGCGGACTCCAGGTCGATGTCCGATGCCATGTCCGCGGTTTCGGCCATCACCACGACCCGATCCGGCCGCACCTGGAGGAAACCGCCGGCGATGGCGAAGAACTCCTCCTGGCCGCCCTTCCGGATGCGCAGCTCCCCCACGCCGAGCGTCGAGAGCAGCGGCGCGTGGTGCGGCAGGACCCCGAGCTCACCCTCGGACCCGGGCAGGACGACCGAGTCGACGTCGTCCTCGTAAGCGCGCCGCTCGGGCGTCACGATCTCGAGACGAAGCGGCATCTAGGGCCACCCCGCTGCGTGATCAGTCGCTGCGCGCATCACGTGGCGATGCGCGAAGCGTTCTCGCGCACGTCGTCCATCGTGCCGGCGAGGAAGAAGGCCTGCTCGGGAAGGTCATCGCCCTTGCCCTCGAGGATCTCCTTGAACGACGCAACGGTGTCCTTGATGGCCACGTAACGACCCTCGCGGCCGGTGAACACCTCGGCCACGAACATGGGCTGGCTCATGAAACGCTGGAGGCGTCGCGCGCGCGAAACGGTCTGCTTCTGGTCGTCGGAGAGCTCGTCGATGCCGAGGATGGCGATGATGTCCTGGAGGTCGCGATACGACTGCAGGATGCGCTGCGTCTCGCGCGCTACCTCGTAGTGTTCCTCGCCCACGACGTTCGGGTCGAGGACGCGGGACGTGGAAGTGAGCGGGTCGACCGATGGGTAGATGCCCAGCTCGGTCAGGTAGCGCTCCAGGCGGATCGACGAGTCGAGGTGAGCGAAGGTCGTCGCCGGCGCGGGGTCGGTGTAGTCGTCGGCGGGCACGAAGATCGCCTGCAGCGATGTAATCGATCCGGTCTTGGTCGAGGTGATGCGCTCCTGGAGTGACGCCATCTCGGTCGCGAGGTTGGGCTGGTAGCCCACCGCGGAGGGCATCCGACCGAGCAGCGCCGAAACCTCCGAGCCCGCCTGGGTGAAGCGGAAGATGTTGTCGATGAAGAGCAGCACGTCACGGCCTTCGTCGCGGAAGTACTCGGCGAACGTCAGACCGGTCAGTCCGACCCGCAACCTCGCGCCGGGCGGCTCGTTCATCTGGCCGAAGGCCATGACGGTCTTGGCGATGACTCCCGATTCGGTCATCTCGCGCAGGAGGTCGTTCCCCTCGCGCGAGCGCTCGCCCACGCCCGCGAACACGGAGTAGCCGCCATGTTCCTCGGCCACGTTCCGGATCAGCTCCTGGATGATGACCGTCTTGCCCACGCCGGCCCCGCCGAAGACGCCGACCTTGCCGCCCTTGGCGAATGGCGCGATGAGGTCGATGACCTTGAGGCCGGTCTCGAAGACCTCGGTCGCCGTCGTCTGCTCGTCGAACGCCGGCGCCGGTCGATGGATGGGATACCTCTCCTCGGCTTCGACCTTCCCCTTGCCATCGATCGGCCGGCCGAGCACGTCGAAGACCCGCCCGAGCGTCGACGGTCCGACGGGGACCGAGATCGGGCCGCCGGTGTCGACCACCTCCGTGCCGCGTGCCAGACCGTCGGTCGTCGTCATGGCGACCGTCCGGACCCAGTTGTTCCCAAGGTGTTGCTGGACCTCGCAGACGAGCGGCTCTCCCTCGCGCTGGATCTCGACGGCGTTGAAGATGCCGGGCAGCTCTCCTGCCGGGAACTCGATGTCGACGACCGGCCCGGTGATGGAGATGACCCGTCCGGTCGCTCCCTTTCGGGACTTCGGCGGCTGTTCGGTGGCGACTGCCATGGTCGGTGAGGTCCTCCGTTGGTGGATCAGCGCGCGGCGTTGGCGCCGGTCGCGATCTCGATCATCTCGCGGGTGATGTTCGACTGGCGGACCTTGTTATAGGTCAGCGTCAGGTCGTCGATGAGCTCCTGCGCGTTCTCGGTGGCGCTCTTCATGGCCACCATCCGAGCGGACTGCTCGCTCGCGGTGACCTCCAGGACCGCCTGGTAGATGCGAGTGGCGACGTACCGCGGCAGGAGCGATCGGAGCACGTCGCCGGCGTTCGGTTCGAAGATGAACTGGTGACCGGGGATGCCGCCCGTGTCCTCCGCCGGCTCGATCGGCAGGAGCCGGTCCACGGCCGGCCGCTGGACGAGCGTCGAGACGAACGAGGGGTGGACCAGGTCGACCGTGGAGTAGGTGCCGGCGAGATAGTCGTCGGTGACCAGCCGGGCCAGCGGCAGGATGGCGGCGAACGTGGGTCGGTCACCGTACCCGTCGAAGGCCGCAGCGATCGGCACGCGCGCTCGCCGCATCGCCGCGTTGCCCTTGCGCCCGACCGTCACGACCTTCAGATCGCCGGCCTGTTCCGTGATCTGCCGGGCTGCGAAGCGGATGGTGTTGGTGTTGAGCGAGCCCGCCAGGCCGCGGTCGGTCGTGAAGACGATGAGCAGGCGCGTCCCCTCTTCGCGGCGCGCGAGCAGCGGATGCTCCTCCGCCGTGAGCACGGCCGCGAGATCCGAGAGCACCTCGTCGATCATCTCGCTGTAGGGACGGGACTGGAGCGTGGCGTCCTGGGCGCGCTTCAGCTTCGAGGCAGCCACGAACTGCATCGCCCGGGTGATCTGCTTGATGTTCCGGACCGACGAGATCCGCCGGCGGATCTCGCGCTGACTCGGCACGAGCGGGTCGCTGCCTCCTGCTGATGGACCGGCCGCGCGGGCGGCCGAGCCGCTATGCGGTGAACGTCTCCTTGAACGCCTCTGTCGCGTCCTTGAGTCCCGCGACGATGTCGTCGTCGAGCGCGCGCTTCTCGGCGAGCGTCTTGAGGACGTCCGCCCGCTCGCTCTCGAGGAAGAGGTAGAACTGCTCCTCGAACTCCTTGACGCGGGGGGTGGGCACGTCGTCGAGGTAGCCGTTCGTGACGACCCACAGGATCGCCACCTGCTTCTCGACGGGCAGCGGCTGGTACTGCGGCTGCTTGATGACCTCGGATGTCTTCTCGCCGCGCGTCAGCTGGTCGCGCGTCGCCTTGTCCAGGTCAGAGGCGAACTGCGCGAACGCGGCAAGCTCGCGGTACTGCGCCAG
>JACCXQ010000046.1 GCA_013696945.1 Chloroflexota bacterium
GGACTAGCCACTCGGACTCCGAGGCGAGCTCAGGGGCCGTCGCTTGGGCCCGAGCGGCGGGGGGTAACGCATCAGGCTAGGAAGGTCTTGCGGAATTCGTCGAGGGCTTCGGTCAGGGCCGCGGAAAGCTCGTCGGTCAGGGTCTTCGTCGAAGCGAGCTCCTCGAGGATCTTCGGACGGTCCGACTCGAGGAAGCGGTAGAAGCCGATCTCGAATTCCTTGACCTTCGGTGTCGGGACGTCGTCGAGCTTGCCGGTCGTGGCCGCGAACAGGATGGCGACCTGCTTCTCCACCGGGAGCGGCTGGTACTGCGGCTGCTTGATGACCTCGGATGTCTTCTCGCCGCGCGTCAGCTGGTCGCGCGTTGCCTTGTCCAGGTCAGAGGCGAACTGCGCGAACGCGGCAAGCTCGCGGTACTGCGCCAGGTCGAGCTTGAGCGGCCCGGCCACCTTGCGCATCGCCTTGGTCTGCGCGGCGGAGCCGACGCGTGACACCGAGATGCCCACGTTGAGCGCCGGGCGCTGGCCAGCGTTGAAGAGGTCCGACTCGAGGTAGATCTGTCCGTCGGTGATGGAGATGACGTTTGTCGGGATGTACGCCGACACGTCGTTCGCCTGCGTCTCGATCATCGGCAGTGCCGTCAGCGAACCGCCGCCGTTCTCGTCGTTGAGCCGGGCGGCGCGCTCCAGCAGACGGCTGTGGAGGTAGAAGACGTCCCCCGGGTAAGCCTCGCGGCCGGGCGGGCGGCGCAGCAGCAGCGCCATCTCGCGATACGCCCAGGCGTGCTTGGTCAGGTCGTCATAGACCACCAGAGCGTCACGGATGGTCTCGCCACCGACCTCGACGCCGTTCTCCATGATCTCCTCGCCGATGGCCGCTCCGGCGTACGGCGCGAGGTACTGGACCGGCGCCGGGTCCTCGGCTCCCGCGACGACCACGATCGTGTGCTCCATCGCCCCGTACTGCTCGAGCACCGCCACGGTCTTGGCGACCGTGGAGAGCTTCTGGCCGATGGCGACGTAGACGCAGATGAGCCCCGCGCCCTTCTGGTTGATGATCGTGTCGATGGCGATGGCCGTCTTGCCCGTCTGGCGGTCGCCGATGATCAGCTCTCGCTGGCCGCGTCCGATCGGGATGAGCGCGTCGATCGCCTTGATGCCGGTCTGGACCGGCGTGTCCACGCCCTTGCGGGTGATGACGCCTGGCGCGACCCGCTCGACCGGGCGCGTGCGGTCCGTCTCGATGGGCCCCTTGTCGTCGAGCGGCCGGCCCAACGGATCGACCACCCGCCCGATGAGCGCGGCCCCGACGGGCACCTCGACGACGGTCCCGGTCGTCTTGACCGTGTCGCCCTCCTTGATCTGGGTGTAGTCGCCCAGGATCACGGCGCCGACGGTCTCCTCCTCCAGGTTGAGCGCCATCCCGCGGATGCCGTTCGGGAACTCGAGCAGCTCCTGTGCGAGCGCTCCCTCAAGCCCGTAGACCTGCGCGATGCCGTCACCGACCTCGACGACGGTGCCGACAGAGCGCGTCTCGACACCGGCGTCGAACTGGTCGATGGCCGACTTGATGATGGTAGTGATGTCGTCCGAGCGGATGGCCATGAGTGTCGGGTCCCCTTGCTGGTCTAGCGTGCCTGGAGCGTGCCGGCGGCGAGGCGGGCGCGGAGCCGCTCGAGGCGGCCCCTGACGCTTCCGTCGATGAGTCGATCGCCGAGCCGCACCACGACGCCACCGAGGATCGTCGGGTCGACCTCGAAGCGCAGCTCGATGCGGCCGCCCGTCATGCCGGCCAGCCGGTCGCGGAGCGCGGCGCTCTCGTCGTCCTGGAGCGGTGCTGCGCTGGTCACGAGCGCCGTGGTGATGCCTTCGTGCCGGTCGTAGAGCCGGCGGTACTCGCGCGCCACCGACGGCAGGAGATCCGCCCGCCCACGCCGGAGCAGGAGCCCGACGAGGTTCCGGACCGGCCCCGACACCCGATCCCCGAGGATCTTGTCGGCGACCATGATCCGCTCGCTCGCCGGGATGGCGGGATTGGCGAGCACGCGCGAGGCCCGCTCGTCGCTGAGCAGTCCCGCGGCGACGTCGAGCTGCTCGAGCCAGGCCGGGATGGTCCCATCACGCTCGGCGATGCCGAATGCCGCCTCCGCGTAGCGACGCGCGGAGCCGCGCTTGCCGGGCATCAGGCGCGTGCCCCGTCCGCGCTGTCATTGGCCGGCGCGGCCGTGACCTGGGCCAGGAACTCGTCCACGAGCCGCCGCTCTCGTGGCGTGTTCATGGTCTCGCCGACGACCTTCCCGGCGGCCAGGAGCGCCAGGTCGGCGACCTGGGCGCGCACGTCGGAAAGAGCGCGCTGCCGCTCGGAGTCGATCTCCGCGACGGCCTGCTCGCGCAGTCGCTCGATCTCCGATCTCGTCTCCGCGACCTCGCGCTCGCGCGCCTCGTCAGCGACACGCTGCGCGCGGACCACGATCTCGCTCGCCTCGCGCCGTGCCTCCCCAACGATCTGCTGGCGCTGCTCCGCGGCCTGCTCACGCTCCTGCCTCGCGGCGTCGGCGTCCTTCAGGCCCTGCTCGATGCGCGTCCGACGCTCCTCGAGCACGCCGCCGATCCGGCGGAACGCGACGAGGTAGAGGATGACGAGCAGCAGCAGGAAGCTCGCGGCCTGGGCGACGACCCAGAACAGGTTGATCTGGAACGCCGGTGGCGCCTCGCCTCCCGCCTCCGTATAGAAGCGGGCGACGTCTTCGGCGATCGACCGGGCGGCTGGGAGCAGGTACACGGTGTCGATGATCCTCCGGGTCAGCCGAGGAAGATGACCAGGAGCCCGATGACCACCGCGAGCACGCCGAGGCCTTCAGCGAAGGCTGCGCCGATGATGAACGTCGCCCGGATCTGGGCAGCCGCGTCCGGGTTGCGACCGATCGCGTTGGTCGACATGCCGGTCAGGATGCCGATGCCGATCCCTGGGCCGACGACGCCGAGCGCCGCGAGGCCTGCGCCGAGAAGTCCGATGTTGCCTTCCACGTCTCTGGGTTCTCCTTCGTGATCCCGGTCGCACCGGGCTGCTTTGTTGGGCCGAGGTGGATGGTGGTCAGGCGGGCGACGCCGCCCCGTGCCGGACGTCCGGCTGCATGTTCCCTTCCGGCACCTTCGGGCCTTCGTGCGCCTCCTCGTGGTGGGGCTCGATGGCGGCCAGCGTGAACATCAGGGTGAGGATGGCGAAGATGAGTGCCTGCATGAAGTTGAGCAGGACCTCGAGGCCGACCATGACTACCGGGATGACCGCGATGGTCAGAGCGGTGATGACGCCGAGTGCCACCTCGCCAGCGTAGATGTTGCCGAAGAGTCGCATCGACAGGGTGACGGGCTTGACGAATTCCAGGAAGAATTCGAGCACACCGACGACGAGCCCGATGATCCCGGCGCCGATTCCCTCCTTGAAGCCGCTCAGGGTGAAGAACTTCCCGAAGTACCCACGGAAGCCCAGGACGCGCACGCCCTCGATGTGGAACAGCGCGAATGCGACGAGCGCCAGTCCGATGGTCACGTTCACATCGCTCGTCGGCGCGCGGAGCTGCTCGGTCCGGCCGACGAACGGGAGAAGGCCGCTCCAGTTGCTCAGCAGGATGAACACGAAGAGCGCCACGAAGATGGGCACGTAGCGGCGCGCCGCGGGACCCCCCAGCGAGGTGGCGAAGTTGGCGAGCCCCTCGTAGACATACTCCAGTGCGTTCTGGCGCCCGCCCGGAACGATCCGGATGCGGCGCGACATGACGAAGAACAGGATGACGATCACGGCCATCAGGATCCACGACGTCAGCAGCGACGAGGAGATCGACGGCTGGAACGTCACGATGTCGGTCGAGAGGGGCTGGCCGGACAGGTTGGCCACCGTGTGCGGCGCGGGGAACTCGAAGTTCGCGGTGATGGCGTCCTTCGGGAAGTCGAATGTGTCATTCGCGTCGGCAGCAGTGTCCTTCGGTGGGAAGATGAAGAACGCCGCCGCCTGCAGCGCCACGACCGCGGCGATGGCGACGATCAGCCACTTGCGCATGTCGCGTCGCGGGCCCTCGGCCACGTTGCCCGCAGCCTCGACCGCGTCGCTGGCGATCTCCGGCCCGAGAGCGGCCTCCATCCGCTGCTCGGCGGGCGACCGGTCTTCGCGTGCTGGCCCGCGCTGCTCGCGGGTGGGTTCGTCTGTCACGCTGCTCCACCGTCGGATGGGCTACTCGAAACGGCCGAGGAACCGGGTGATGAGGCGCTGGACGACCAGGCCGCCTGCCCCGAAGCCGAGCAACAATCCCGCGACCACGAAGATGGGAAGCGTCTTCAGGCGTTCGTCGATCAGGTACCCGATCCCGACCCCGAGAAGGGTCGTCACGAGCAGTATGACCGCGATCTCCGAGAACAGAGCGAGATAGGCGCTCGCACGACCGAAGTCGTTCACGCACGACCTGGCGACGCGCCGGGAGTATAGCAAAACGGCATCACGGTCCCGGTCGCCTGGCTTGCGAAGCACCCTGTCGGCCGGTCGGCGGGTCGTCAACGGTGCGCGGCCGCACAGGCTCCACGGTGACCGCCGTAGGCGTCGAGCCGTCGTCATAGCTCCGCGCGTCGAGCGCCTCCTGCGCGCGCCTCGTCATGAGGTACAGCACGAGGCCACCGCCCACGACGACGCCCATGAATGCATACAGCGAACCCGTCCCGCTCAGCACGAGGCTGAGCACCGCGAGCAGGGCGCAGATGGCATAGATGACGAGCACCGCACCGCGGTGCGTCAACCCCAAGTCCAGCAGGCGGTGATGGAAGTGGCCCCGGTCGGGCGTGAAGGGAGATCGCCTGGCGTTGAGCCGCCGGATGATGATCCAGAACGTGTCGATGATGGGGACACCCAGGACGAGCATCGCGACCGCCACCTTGGCCACCCCGAGGATCGACAGGACGGCCAGCGCGTAGCCCACCGCGTAGACCCCGGTCGTGCCGATGAAGACCCTCGCCGGATGGAAGTTCCAGGGGAGGAACCCGGCCAGCGCGCCGGCCAGCACCGCGCACAGGAGTGCCACCCACGGTTGGTTGAGTCCGGGCGTGAGCGAGAGGACGGCCAGCGTCAGTGCGGCGATGAGAGCGATGCCGGTCGAGAGGCCGTCGAGGCCGTCGATGAAGTTGATGCTGTTGACCATCCCCACGATCCACAGCACCGTGACCACGATGGCCACCTCGCCGCTGAAGTCGATCACCTTCGCCGCGAAGGGGCCGCCGAGGAAGCCGACGGGGTTGTCGACGAAGGCGATGGTGATGCCCGCAACCACAGCGATGACCGCCAGCGCGACCTGGATCAGGAGCTGCCACCGCGCGCGCAACTGGTACCGATCGTCGAGGAACCCGGCCCCGGCCGCCACCAGTGACCCGGCGAACAGCGCCATGAGCTGTTCCGATGTGATGGCACGGATCGGTGGCTGAGATACGGCCCCGACGAGGTCGTTGATGAGCACCGCGCCGATGCCGACGCCCACGAATGACGCCACCACCGCCAGGCCCCCCCCGCGCGGGACAGGCAGCCGGTGCACCCGTCGGCCCTCGTCGGGGCGGTCGATGGCCCCCAGGCGCCCTGCGAAACGGATGGCGAACGGTGTGAGGACGAAGCTGACCGCCGTGGCCGCGACGAGCGCGGCGACGATGAACGCGAGCGCGCCGATCGGCGTCTGGATCACGCCTCTGGCAGGCCCGGCACCGGGAAGGCCGCGCAGATCTCGCGCACCTCTGTCGCCACCGCCTCCTGCGCCGCGGGATCCTCACGCGAGGTGAGGGCGCGCACGATCAGCTGGCCGACCCGTCGCATCTCGTCAGGCCCGAACCCGCGGGTCGTGGTGGCCGGCGTCCCGAGCCGGATGCCCGATGCGATGTTCGGCTTGAGCGGGTCGAACGGGATGGCGTTCTTGTTCACGGTGATCCCGACGCCGTCGAGCAGTGCTTCTGCTTCGCGGCCGGTCACGCCGAGCGGCGTCACGTCGACGAGCATCAGGTGGTTGTCCGTGCCGCCCGAGACGACCTTCGCACCGAGCTCCATGACCGTCGTCGAGAGTACGCGCGCGTTCTCCAGGGTCCTCCCCTGGTCGGTCCGGAACTCATCCTCCGCCGCGAGCTTCAGCGCCACCGCCTTGGCCGCGACGACGTGCATCAGCGGCCCGCCCTGGACGCCCGGGAAGACCGACTTGTCGACCTGGACCGCGAGGTCGGCGCGGCCGAAGACGAGCCCGCCGCGCGGCCCCCGCAGCGTCTTGTGGGTGGTCGTCGTCACGAGGTCAGCGTGCGGGAAGGGACTGGGATGCAGGCCCGCGGCGACAAGCCCCGCGATATGTGCCATGTCGACGAAGAGCATCGCGCCGGCGGCGCGCGAGATGGCGCCGAGACGCTCGAAGTCGAGGATGCGCGGGTACGCGCTGGCGCCGGCCACGATGACCTTCGGGCGGATCTCGGCGGCCTGGGTCTCCAGTGCGTCGTAGTCGATGCGATGGTCGTCCTCGCGGACGCCGTAGGCATGCACTTCGAACCACTTGCCGCTGAAGTTGACCGGCGAACCGTGGGTCAGATGGCCGCCGTGGGCGAGGTTCATCCCGAGGATGCGATCGCCGTGCTCCAGGACCGAGAGGTACGCGGCCATGTTGGCCTGGGCGCCGGAATGAGGTTGGACGTTCACATGCTCGGCGCCGGGAAACAGCGCCAGCGCGCGTTCCTCGGCAAGGAGCTCGATGACGTCGACATGCTCGCAGCCGCCGTAGTAGCGCTTGCCCGGCTGGCCCTCGGCGTACTTGTTGGTTAGCCATGAGCCCTGGGCTTCCATGACCGCGCCGAACGTGTAGTTCTCGCTCGCGATGAGCTCGATCTTGTCGTGCTGGCGCTCGCGTTCGTCGAGCATCGCGCCCCAGACCTCGGGGTCGACCTCGGCCAGCGGCGCCCAGCCCGTGCGCGCGCGGGCGGTCATCGTCATCACGGCGTCTCCTGCAGCGACCTCGGCCCGCGGCAAGTGTACCCGCGGGTCGATCGCCCATCGGCCGCGCGCCCTGACGCGGACGGGCACTCCCTTCGGCAGGATCTAGCGAAGCGCGGCGCGGATCGCAGCCGAACCGATCGCGCCCTCGCGCAGGATCTTCGCGCCGTTGCCATCGAAAGCGACGACCGTCGAGGGCACGCCGCCCTGCGCCGCGCCGCCGTCGATGACCAGGCCGATCGAGTCACCGATCGCGGCGATCAGCTCGTCGGACGTGCGGGCGTCGGGTTCGCCCGACAGGTTCGCCGAGGTCAGTCCGATGGGCCCGAGCGCGGCCGCGAGCCCGCGCGGGACGGGATGGTCCGGGAGCCGGAACCCGACCGCCCCGGTGGGTCCCAGCAGCGGGTCGGGAAGCACCGATCCGGTGCGGGGAGGGAGGACCAGTGTCAGCGGGCCTGGCCAGAACCGGTCCGCCAGATGCCGTGCGGCCGCCGAAACCTCCGCGACCGCCTCCACCTGATCGAGCGAATCGACCGCCAGGGTGATGCCCTTGTCCGACGGACGGCGCTTCGCGCGGAGCAGCGTGGCGAGCGGCTCCGGCTGGGGCAACACGGCCAGCCCGTACACCGTCTCGGTCGGGACGCCGACGATCCCGCCCATCCACAGGACGTCGATCGCGGCGGGGATCGCGTCAGGGTCGTCCGCGGAGAGGACCGGCGGCCCGATCCCGCTCACGACAGGGGGCCCTCGTCACCGCGATCGACCTCGAGGACCCGCGGTCGGCCGGCGAGGTCCTCGTGGATCCGCGCCGTCCACCCCGCGAGCGCCCCCGCCGCGAGATCGAGCACCGCGTCCGCCTGATCGGCGCCGATCTCGATGAGCGCGGCCCCTTCGGGCCCGAGCACTTCCGGGACGCCCGCGAGCAGCCGTCGCACCACGTCGAGGCCGTCCGGGCCGCCATCCAGCGCATCACGCGGCTCGAAGCTGGCCGCGATCGGGAGCCCCGGGATCGCATCGCTGGGGACATACGGCGGGTTCGACACGACCAGGTCCACCGTAGAAGGCGCGCCAGAGACGTCGAACATGTCCCCAGCTGCGAACGTGAGCCGGTCCGCCACGCCATGGCCGACCGCGTTCTCGACGGCGAGGCCCAGCACGCGTTCCGACCGATCGCTCGCGAACAGCTCGACGGCATCCCCGTAGCCGTGCCGGCGAAGCACGACGGCCAGCGCGACGCAGATGGCGCCACTCCCGGTCCCCACGTCCCACACACGGTACGGAGGCGCGTCCTCGGGCCGTGGCGACCCCGTCAGCACTGTGCGGACTCGCGCTTCCGCGAGCTCGACGAGCCGCTCCGTCTCCGGCCTCGGGATGAGCGCCCGCGAGTCGATCGAGAAGGCGAGGCCGTAGAACTCCTTGAAGCCGCGGATGTACGCCACGGGCTCACCGGCCGCGCGCCGCTCGACGGCCGCCGCGAACGACTGGGCCTGCCCGCTGCCGGGCCGGGCCTCGGGGTGCGCCAGCACCGTGGTCCGCTCGACGCCCAGGGCATGGGCGAGCAACAGCTCCGCATCGAGCCGGGCGCTCTCCGATCCGGAGACCCGCAGCCGGTCGGTCGCTCCGAGCAGCAGCTCGGCGACCGTGGGTGCGGTCCCCGCCTGTGTCACAGGCGGACGACGACCGCCAGGTCGCCCGTCCGGCGAAGCACCTCGACTCCCGCCGAGCCGTCACTCCGGTGGACGAGCAGATCCACCACGGCGTCCCCGACGCGTAGGTTCTCGAGCCGGACCTCGGGGAGCCAATCGGGCAGCGAGGGCGCTTGCAGCACGAGCTCGCCGGCGGCGGCGTCGGGTTCCAGACCGAGCAGCGACCCGAGCAACTGGAAGAGCGATCCGGCTGCCCACGCCTGCGGCGAAGCGGCGACCGGATAGGGCACCGGGTACGGCGAGCGCGACCGATCGAACCCGCAGAAGAGCTCCGGCAGGCGCGAGTCGCGGAAGTACATCGTGGCCTCGAGCATCGCCGCAGCCACCCGAGCGGCCTCGTCGCGGAACCCGTATCGGAGAAGCCCGGCGGCGGCGATGGCGTTGTCATGGGGCCAGACCGACCCCAGGTGATAGCCGATCGGGTTGAAACCGGCCATCTCCGAAGAGAGCGTCCGGATCCCCCAACCGCTCCACAGACCCGGACCGAGCAGCGACTCAGCGACGCGCCGCGCGCGGTCCGGCAACGCCGTGCCGCACCAGAGCAAGTGCGCCGCATTGGACGAGATGGCATCGACCGGTCGCTTGTCAGCGTCGAGTGCCATGGCGTATGTGCCCGCGTCGTCCATCCAGAAGTGCGTCTCGATCCGCTCGGCGAGCTGCCGCGCGGCCGTCTCCTGCGCATCGGCCAGCGCGAGGTCGCCGCGCAGCCTCGCCAGGCGGGCCATCTCAAGGCGCGCTCGATGGACGTACGCCTGGACCTCGATCAATGCCAGAGGCGCCCGCGCCAGCGTCCCGTCGCGGAAGCGATTCGCGTCCGCAGAGTCCTTCCAGCCCTGGTTGATGAGTCCGCGCTCCGAGCGACGGATGTACTCGACGAATCCGTCGCCGTCGGCGTCGCCGTGCTGTTCGATCCAGGCGAGCGCGGCCAGCGCGTTCGGCCAGAGTCGGTCGACGAGCTCGCGGTCGTTCGTCCAGCGTTGATAGGCGCCGAGCAGGATCAGGTAGAGCGGCGTCGCGTCGACCGTCCCGTAGTACGGCGTGTGCGGGATCTCACCGGCAGCCGCGAGCTCGCCGCTTCGCAGCTCATGGAGGATCTTGCCGGGCTGCGCGTCACGCCAGTCGTCCATCTCCGTCGCCTGGAGCCGCGCCAGCAGCGTCAGTGCCTCCTGCGCGACCTGGGGACGGACGGGCAGGACCTGGAGCGCGGTGATGATCGCGTCGCGACCGAAGAGGCAGCTGAACCAGGGCACGCCGGCGGCTATGTAGCGCTCGCCGAAGGCTGGCCCGCTGTTGACGAGGAGCCGCAGGTCGGCGAGCGCGCGTCGGAACGCGCGGTCGGCGAAGACGTGCGGCGTGGTGATCGACGTCGAGCTCGAGTACCACGCCCGATGTGCCGCCTCTGCCTCCTCCCCGGCGACCCGCGGCGGCTCTGTACCGGTACGACGGCCGTTGCCACTCCCTCGCGCCGGCTCGATGTCGGTCGTGACGGTGACCTCGAGGGTCCACGACGAACCTGGCGCGAGCGTCGGGTCGAAGACGAGGAGCACCTGACCAGGCTCTGCGGGCTCGTCCGGTGCGTCCGGCCAGGGCTCGCCCAGACGGACACAGGCATCGACCTGCTCGACGGTCAGGCTCGC
>JACCXQ010000062.1 GCA_013696945.1 Chloroflexota bacterium
CAGGAGGCCGATCTCGCCGAAGACCTCGTCGACGCCCATCCGCCGCAGGAAGCTTTCCTCGCCGTCGGCCCGCTGGGTCACCCGAACGGTCCCGTCGGCGATGACGTAGAACCGGTCGGGCGGATCACCCTCGCCGATGATGGTCTCGCCCGCCTCGACCCGAACGACATGCGCTCTGGCCATGGCGGCTTCCAGCCGCGCGGGCGGGAGGCCGGCGAACACGGGCACGCGAAGGATGTGCTCCCGGATGTCGTCGGCCGGAGGTAGCTGCACGGCATGAGGCCCCAGGAGCGGGATGGCGACGAAGACCGACGCCGCGACGGCGATCCCGGCACCGACGAGCACGGGCCCGATACCCAGCCACGCCGCGGCGACCGGAAGCACGAACGACCCGGCCGCGTAGGCCGCGACCGCGAGCGTCTCCATCCCGCCGATGACCCGGCCGCGCATCTCATCGGGAACCACCCGCTGGAACAAGGTCGTCGAGACGATGTCCACGAGCAGGCCCCCGGCCGCCGCAACGGCCATGGCGATCAGCGCCGCCACGAGGAGCTCCGTCTGCCCGAGGAACGCCACGCTGACCCCTGTGACCACCCCGCCCAGGATGAGCGGCGGCCCGAGCCGACGACGCAGGACGAGCACGCCGGACACGATCGCGCCCACCAGCCCGCCCGCACCGAAGGCCGCATTGAGCAGCCCCGTGCCGGTCTCTCCGGCCGCGAGCACGTCGACGGCGATGACGACGGTGAGGACACCCAGCCCGCCGCCCACGAAGCTGCCCGCGACAGCCATGATCCCGAGCCCTACCAGCGGAGCCGCCACGGGGCGAAGTCGCTGGCGCAGGCCAGCGGGCCGGTTGTCCCCAGACTCCCCCGAGGGCGCCTCCCGATCGGCAGCGGGGATGCCAGCGCCCGCGCGCGACGGCGGTAGCCGCCAGAGGACCGCGGCGACCACGGCGAACGAGATCGCGTTGAGCACGAATGCAACGGCCAGCCCACCGACTCCGATGAGGAGACCGGCGACCGCCGGCCCGACCACGAAGGCGAGGTTATCGAGCGTTGACCAGACGCTGTTCGCGGGCGCGAGCTCCGACTCGTCACGCACGAGGCTCGGGATGTAGGCGCCGATGGCCGGAGAGAAGAAGGCCGAGAAGCATGTCGCGACGATGGCCAGAGCGACGATCGCCTCCACGGGGCCCCCGACGACGACGACGGCCGCCATCACGAGCATGACCGCGCCGCGCGCGAGGTCGGTGACCAGGAGGATCATCCGTCGGTCGAAGCGGTCCGCGGCGATCCCGGCAGGCACCGAGAGCACGACGTACGGCAGTACGCGCGCGGCGCCCACGATCCCGAGGACGACGGGGTCATCGGCGCGCTCGTAGATGACGATCAGCAGGGCGACCAGATAGAGCCAATCACCGATCGACGAAACGAACTCGCCGAACATGAGGCGCGCCAGATGTCGGTTGGAAAGGACCTGCCGGTACGCGGCGAGCACGCTCAAGGGATGACCAGCTTCAGGGTCTCGGCGACACGGCGCCTGTCGGCCACTTTACAGTTCGGTAGTCTCATCGGAGGTTGACCCGCGCACGCAGCACGCGCACGCTAGGGCTTGGCGAGTGGAAGCACGGCGCGGCCGCGAACCCCGACCGCCTCGGAGTCGATGGAGATCCAGATGCCGATCAACAAGATCAAGGCCACTGAGGACGATCCGCAGGTGGGGCAGCCGTCGGATGACGACACCGAGGGCCACAGCCTCATGCTCGATCCCACTACTGCGCGGCAGCTCGCGCGGGCCAAGGATCAGGACGTCGACCGCGCCTCGCGCGACCGTCAGCGACAGAAGGAAGCGCGCGGGCGCTAGGTATCGCGTTACCGCCTCCCGCCTCGATGACCGGGCTCCGGCCCGGTCATCATCATGTCCGGAGCGTGACACGACGGACGAGCCCGGACGGACCCGGACCGGGTGACGCGATCGACATCGAGCGCGTCGGGCAGATGATCGCCTGACGAACCTGCTGCGGCCACCATGCCTCCATCACGACCGCCCGCTCCGGGCGGCAGGAAGGAGGACCGAGATGATGAACCACCCGCTCGCGCTGCAGGCCCTGGGAGACGCCCATCGGGCCGATCTGCTCGATGAGGCCCGACGCTCACGACTTGCGCACGCTGCGCGCGGCCGTGGTCCGGCCTCCAGCCAGTTCAGGCCGGCCCTTCGGCTGCGTCACGGACTCGCCACCACCATGGCGGCCACTGCCCTGGCGACGACCTTGCTCGCTGCGCTGGGCTGACCGCGCTCGGGCCTTACGGATGGCCCCTCCGGCTGGAGGGGCCATCCGAGTGTCTCGGGCCGCTACAGGCCCTGTTCGGGCTCGGAGCGGGGAGATGCCGCCGGGTAAGTGGCGTCATCCACGTCGGGACCGACATCGGACGAGGGAGAGCCTGGCGGCCCCGCGTCGCCAGCCGTGGAAGTGGCTGTGCCCGAAACACTCGCGTCCGCCGTGGCACCCGCGCCCCGCAGATCCGAGGCCACCTGGCTGCTTCGAGCCGCGACTCGCTCGCCGACCGCCTGCGTGACCTCCGCTGCGCGCTGAGCAAGCGGCCCGGCTCGCTCGCCTGCCCGCGCGGCAAGCTCGGCCGCCTTCGCCGCGACCTCGCGG
>JACCXQ010000071.1 GCA_013696945.1 Chloroflexota bacterium
CCGACCGCGTCACTGGTTGTGGGGCCAACGGCGGCCGCCAGCTCACCTGTGGCGACACCAAGTAGCGCGTCCCCGATTACCGTGACGACACCACCGAGTAGCGCTCCGACGCCGACGGCGCCGCCGCTGCCGACACTGGCGCCCACGCAGGCCCCGTCCGCAACGGCCGCCGCAGTGGTCGATCTGTGTGCGCTGCTGAGCGCCGCCGATCTCCACAGCGTTCTCGGCGGTAGCTGGATGGAAGGTCGCCTCGGTGTAATGGGCGGTTACTGCTTCTGGCTGCATAGCAGCACTGCCTCCTACGACCAGGTGACTACTGCCATTGACGAGCGCTCGATCGAGGAAATCAAGAGTGCAACCCCCAATGGTGTGGACATGACCGTGAGTGGTCATGCCGGCTACCGGGTGAGAGACGAGAACTCCGACGTTCAGACGACGTACGTATGGGTGAATCTCGGGGGACAGTCACTCACCATGGAAATCACTTCCTCGAGCGCGGCGGACGACCAGATCAGTGCGCAGGAGCTGGCCGAGATCGCCATCGGGAATATCTGAGCCCGGCGCGAGGACCGCGAGGCGGGCTGGTACGTCGGACGCCCAGGGCAACGCCACGGCGGGCAATGGGAGCAATACGCCTTCGACACGACTGAGAAGGCCCACATCGGCCGCAGGAGCCGTGAGTGGTAGGCAACACCGAGGCGGAGTGCGTGCGCGAGATGGCCCGCTGTCTGCGTGAGATCAGCGAGTGCCGACCTAACCCGCGCAGTGTTCGGGGCGCGCTTTCACCGCATAACTACGCGCAAGTGCTCGCGACAATGCGGGCTACTGCGCTAGGGGCGCGGCTCATGTCAAGCAAGTGCTCTAACCAGCTGAGCTAGCCGCCCACGGTCCCGGAATCTAGCAGGACGGTCGGCTGAGCGCGATCCGGAGGCTGATGGCTGTCACTACAATGCGGCCCCATGGATCTGTTCATCCGAGTCGCGACCACGGCGAGCTCCGGCCCGATCGCGGATGCCACGACCGACTTCGTATGGAGACGCTGAAGGGCGACAGCTGGCGGGCGCACATGCGGGCCCGCCATCCCGAGGCTGATGGCTACGTCGAGCGCGACGGCGTCAGGGTCTTCTACGAGGTGTTCGGCACGGGAGAGCGCACGATCCTCCTGCTGCCGACGTGGTCGGTCCTTCACGCGGCGCATGGCCGCTTCCAGATCGCAGACCTCGCGCGCCACTACCGCGTCGTGACCTTCGACGGACGTGGCAACGGCCGCTCGGATCGCCCGAAGGGAGCGGCCGCCTACGACGATCGGGAGTTCGTCGCCGATGCCCTCAGCGTCCTTGACGCCACCGGGACCGAGCGGGCCGTCGTCATCGCCTGCTCATCGGCGACCCACTGGCTCCTACGGCTCGCGGCCGAGCATCCCGAGCGAGTCGCGGCGGCGGTGGCGAGCGGCACCAACCTTCCCCTCGCGCCCGGCCACCCGCGGCCAGCCGACATGGTGCCGTTCCACGAACCGTACCGGTCGACCGATGGCTGGGCGAAGTTCAACGCCGGATACTGGCGCGACCACTACGAAGACTTCCTGCGGTTCTTCTTCTCGCAGGTGTGGCCCGAGCCGCACTCGCGCGGGGTCATCGACGACTGTGTGACCTGGGGCCTCGAGACCACGCCGGAGATCCTCATCGACACGGTGGATGCCCCGGGCATGACGGAGGCAGAGGCTATCGGGCTGGCACGACAGGTCCGCTGCCCGGTGCTGGTGATCCACGGCGGAAACGACACCATCACACCGCCCGAGCGCAGCGTTCGCCTGGCGCGGGAGACGAATGCCAGTCTGGTGATCCTAGAGGGCGCCGGCCATTGTTCGGGGATCCGCGATCCGGTCAGGTTCGACCTGCTTGTCCGAGACTTCGTCGAGTCGCTCGTTCCCCGGCGCCCGAACGTGACCGAGTGGACGCGCGCTCAGAGCCGTGCCAAGCGCGTCCTCTTCGTGCCGTCGCGCGGCAGCCTACCGCGCGCTCGGCGAGACATCGCGATCGCCGATGCGCTCCGTGCCCTCAGGCCCGGCATCGGGATCGAGTGGCTGGTCTCTGGCCCCGTCCAGCAGCTGCTTGAAGATCACGGCGAGGCGATCCATCCGGCGAGCGACGAGCTCGCGCGCGGAGCGATGCATCCTGGACAGCCGGAAGGCGAGCATGAGCTACAGCCCTTCGACGCGTGGCGGCGAATCGATGAAGCGCATTTCCTCGACTTCATGGTCTTCAACGATCTCGCTGCACGGGAGCCTGTCGATCTTGTCATCGCCGACGGGGCCTGGCAGATCGACCACTACCTGCACGAGAACCCGGAGCTCAAGCGCTTTGCCTACGCATGGCTGAGCGACACCGTCGGCTGGCTACCGGCGCCCGAGGGCGGGGAGCGGGAGGCGATGCTGACGGCCGACGCGAACGCCGAGATGGTGGAGCACGTCGAGCGCTACTCGCGCGTCCGGGACAGGGCGATCTTCCTCGGCGATCCGGCCGATCTGCCAGCGGGCACTTTCGGCCCCGGCCTGCCTCCGATCCGCGAGTGGACCTGCAAGCACTTCACGTTCAGCGGTCCTATCGCGAGCCAGGGAACTTCCGACGCCATCCGAGACGTCGCATCGACCTTGGCGGCTCTGACCTGAGTGGGTGGGCGCTCTAGCCCGGCCGTTCGCTCCCGGCGGGACGGGTGACCTTCTCGATGGACGGACCGTCGTCGCGTTTCCCGCCGTCACCCGCGTCCGCCAAAGCCACGCTCTGAGGCTCGCCTTGGGCGACGCGGAAGACACGGCGTGCCTGTTCCTCGACGCGGCGGGCACGCTCCAAGAACCCGGGCGAGGTCATCGGCTCGCGACGCTTCTCGTCCTCGAGGCGCCGCAACTCCTGGACCGCGTCACGGAGCTCATCCGAATCGTCCCGAGGCAGGTCGGGCGCATCCTCTGGCAGCCCTGTGCGATCCGACACGGTCGCTCCTTCCTGCGGCGATCCCGAAGCGTGAGCGTATCGACGATGTGCTCCGATCGCGATCGCAATTGCGGCCCTGATCGTTGCGACCACGTCGCATCCCTGGCGTTTCGACCCATTTGTCGCATCTATGTTGACGCCGCATGTACGGTGCAGGCGCTGGAGCCGGTCCATCGATCTCCAGGGTTCGAGGGGTATGGATGTCGTGACCGTTCCAAGACTTCGTGGCAGCCATGCCCTCGCCGGAATGGCGGCGGTCGTCGTCTGTGGCCTGATCGCGGTCCTGGGGTCAGAGCCGGTGGCAGCTCGACGCGCGCAGGCGGGTCTGGAGCGGCCCGATATCGTGATGGTCGTCCTGGACGACGTGGTCGCAGGTTCGATGCCCCGCCTCCTGGCGCGGCTTCCGTCCATGCGCGAGCGGTTCGTGGAGACGGGGATCCGCTTCACGTCCGCGATCGGGGAGACGCCGATGTGCTGCCCGGGACGTGCTGGCCTCCTCACCGGCCAGCACACCCACAACCACGGAGTGTTCCGCAACAACGCCAGCCGCTTCGATCCGACGGTCACGCTGGCGACCGTCCTCGACGATCGCGGCTACTACACGGCCCTGGCCGGTAAGTACTTCAACCGCATGTTCGGGCTGAAGGACAAGACACCGCCTGGTTGGGACCACATCGCGGGCTTCAGCGGTGGCTACTACGAGTACCTGATGTGGGTCGATGGGGTCGCGGAAGGGCACCACTCACTCGAATCGGATCACTCGGTCGACGTCTCGACCGGCCACGCGGTGGACTTCATCGAGCAGGCGCCCGCCGACCAGCCCCTCTTCCTCTGGTTCTCGCCCTATGCGGTACACGGCGAGGACGGCTGGTACCCCAAACCTGCGCCGCGGCACATCGATGACCCGCGCTGTGATGGGGTCGCCAACTGGAAACCGCCCAACTACGCGGAGAGCGACCTCAGCGACAAGCCAGCGTGGATCCGCGCGCGAGGGCCGATGGGTTTCTTCCCTACCGGTTGGCCGATGGAGCCGATGTGCGACACGCTCCTTTCTGTCGACGAGGGATTCGCTGCGATCGAGGACGCTCTCGCACCTCGAGGGCGCCTTGACGACACCATCTGGGTCCTCGTCGCCGACAACGGCATGACCTATGGCCAGCACAGCCTGACCGGCAAGCTGGTGCCCTACGCAACCCCGATCCCGCTCTACGTGTCGTGGCCGGCCGGGCGCGGCGAGACGCAGCGCACCGAGGACCTCCTGGTGAGCAACATCGACATCGCACCGACCCTCGCGGCCCTTGCCGGCGCGACCATGCCGGATGCGGACGGTCTCGACTGGTCGCCCCTGCTTCGCGATCAGCCGGTCGACCTGGGCCGCGGTGAGGTCCTGGAGAGCCTGCCGGAGACCTTGGCGAGCCAGCCCGACCTGCCCGCGTGGTGGGGCATCCGGACCGCGGACAAGCGATGGCACTATATCGAGTGGTCGACCGGCGAGCGCGAGCTCTACGACCTGACGTCCGACCCATGGGAGCTGACGAGCCGCGACCGCGACTCAGCGTACGCGCGCTACATCCCGGGACTCTCAGCGCGGCTGCATGCGCTGATGCCGGACGGATGAGCTACTCGCGGCCCTGACGGCCGGCACCCTCCAGGCTCCGGCCAGGGAGCGGCCCGTGATCGTGGAGCCAGGTGAGGGCCCGCGCGAGGACTACCCCGACCGCGGCTGACACGAGGACGACCGGCGCGCCGACGACGTTGCCTGAGGCGACCAACGCCACGGCGACCATGAGCCAGCCGGCCGCCGCGCCGAGGATCGCGGCGACGAGGTGATCGACGAGGCTGAAGCGCTCGAACCAATGCGCGGCGAGGACCGGCATGGCGAGCATCAGCGCGAGGAAGGCAAGCAGCAGGGGCACGCGGATCGGATCGGGGATCTCCAGCGAGATGCGCAGGAAGTTCACTGCGCCCAGCGCGCCGACAAGCGTTGCGAGCAGGCTCGTCTGAAGGAGCGTCACGCGGCCCTGGGCGCGGGTGATGCGCGTCCCCACCTGCTGGAGCCGGAGCAACGTGAGGCTCTGGGCTTCGCGCGCTCGCGCGAGCACCGCTTCGGCATAGCCGATGTCCTGATCGATCTGTTCCTCGAGCCAGCTGGCCTGGTCCTGGTCCCGTGCGAACATCGGGTCGGGTGGGCCTATCCGGGATGCGTCCGCCACAGGGACCAGTGCCGCGAGGTTGCGTCTCGCGATGCCGACGGTCCGGCGCAGGGCGCGGAG
The DNA here is from genome assembly GCA_013696945.1 of Chloroflexota bacterium. GTDB lineage: Bacteria > Chloroflexota > Limnocylindria > Limnocylindrales > CSP1-4 > Palsa-1032. The sequence goes on from JACCXQ010000071.1 coordinate 5,261, forward strand.
GTAAGTCAGCTCGATGACCACGGACGACGATGCGGCCTGGGCGCTTATGAGCCGCTCCTGCGCGTCGATGAGCCCGGGGAAGGTCGCTCGACCGGCCAGGCCCGCGGTCCCGTGGAGCCCGAGCACCTCGTCCAGCTCGGCGTCGATGTCGCGCAACGCTCGGGCCATCTGGCTGCGGCGCTCGCGGTGGACGCGAGTCTCGTAGTCGAGCTTGGCGGCATCGAGCAGGTAGAGCACGAGAGGCGCTGCCTCACGCTCACCCTGCCACCAGAGCCAGCGCGAGACGGCATCTTCGAGCTCGGGGCGCGACAACACGGCTGCGACGCGACGCTCGGATGCGTCGCGCCACGACCAGAGGACTCCCCCCGTGGCGGTGACGAAACCTGGTCCCCACGCGCCGTACCCCGCGGCCCGCAGCGCACCATCGACCTCGTCGCCGAGCCCCTCGATATCCCCGTCCGCGGCATCCACATGGGCCACGAAGATCCGGCTTTCGCCAAGCAGGGATGGCGGCGGCCGGACGTCACCGACGGCAGCATCCCATTCGGCGATCAGAGCGGCCCAGCGAGCCCATGCCTCCCGCTCGCTGGTCGACGCGAGGGCGACGCAGAGCCCGATCGCGTCATGGCGCACGAAGAGGTAGGACTGCCCGATGTCGTCGCCGGAGCTCCGGCTGCGCCCCGCAAGCACTCGGAAAACGGGCTCGTCCGTGGACGGTATGGGCGGCAAGGCCGTGGGAAGGTGATCGAGCAGCGGCCCGTCCATGCCCATCCGCTCGGTGGCGCCCCACAGGTGTTCGAGGTAGCGGCGCGATGCGTCGGCGTCGGCGTCAGGTCCGCCCACGGGCGCGTAGGCGAGGACGATGACTCCGGGGTGGACCAGGGGGGTCAACGGGCGGTTTCCGGGCCTCGCTGCGTCTCTGGTGCGCTGTGCGCCGCCCAGCCCTGGGCAGGGTGCACGAGGGTGTTCACGATGTCCAGGATCTGGCGCGGTGGTGGTTCGCGCCCATCGGTCCCGCCTGTGCGTGGGATCGACACGAGGCGGGTCGGTCCGTACCGTTCGAGCTCCTCGAGGGCGCCGCCCAGCGCCCGTCGGTCCCCATGGGACACAGCGTCGTCGACTCGAGCGAGCGCAGCGGCAACCTCCGACCACGCCTCGGCGGTGAGCTGCCAGCGCGGGATCAGCCGGACAGTGCTCAGCGCGTCCTGGAGGGTCTCATCGAACGCGGCCATCGATCGAACCGGACCTCAGTTGCGCCGGAGCGCGACGTAGTAGTCGAGCCACTGCTTCGCCGAGATGAACTGCGGTTGCTGCGCTGGCGTGAACTGGACGGTGCTCCGACTCGACCCGACGGTCCAGAACATGAGCTGCGTGGGATCCTCGCCTTCGAAGCAGATCTGGATGAAGCCACGCCCGGCAGGCCCCGACTCGACGAGATGGACCGCCACCAGGCGCGCCGTTGGCTCGAGGCGGTCCGGACGCTTCGGCTGCGGCGGCCGGCGGCGGATGCCCACCCAGTCGGAGCTGACGAGCAACTCACCGTCCATACCCATGACCGTGAACCGCAGGCGATCGGAAGCCTGACTCGGGGATGCCGGCGCAGGTGCGGGCGCGGCTGACCCGACCGGAAGCGGACCGACGGTCGGCGATGCTGGCTCGATCGTCGTTGGTCGGCCGGCCGGTACGGTGGGTTCGGACGGCGGTGTGGGCGTCACGGGCGGCGTGGTGCTACGGCTCACCTGGGTCGGGACAGGCGAAGCTTTGGCCGATTGCTTCGCGGAGGTGGCGCGCTCTGCGGTCGCGGCACGCTCGGCGGCCTCGGCTGCGGTGCGCCCGGCTTCTGCGGCACGCTCAGCGGCCTCGGCCGCGTCGCGGATACGCTCCTCGGCCGCCCAGCGCTCACGAAGCTCCGCCTCGAATGCATCCCGATCGAACGGCGGCGCCGGTGTGACCTGCGCCGGCTCGGCTTCCGACGCGGCAGGCGCCACCGGCGCTACCGCTGGCAGCGTCGCCGTCGCGGTCGGCCGTGCCTTGTCGCGGTCCTGCACTGTGAAGAGGACACCATCTGGCGACCGCATGAAGAGCACCGGCGTGCCCCATTCGACAGTGTTGGTGATCTCGACGCTGACCGTTTTGCGTGCCTCCGCGACCGCAGCGTCGAGCGGCATCTCCTCGGCGATGGCGTCGTAGAACGTCCTGGCGAACTCGATCGCTGCTCGGTCGGTGATCTCGTACTGCATCGCGACGACAGCCGGGATGCCGCGGCGCACCAGTGTCGCGGCGGTCCCGGAGAAGATGTCACCCTTGCCGCCCTTCGCACCCTCGCACGCATTGAGCATCACGAGGCGCAACGAGCGATGGTCCGCCAGCAGCCGACCGATCTGGCTCGCCGTCAGCTCATCGGTCTCCCCCTGCTCGCCGACGAAGGCGAGGCAGCCCTCATCGAGGTTGACGTCGAACCGCCCGTGGCCGACGAAGTGAAGGATGTGCCACGGGCCGCGGCGCATCGCGCGCTGGAGGTCGCGCCAGCTGGCGCCGTCGAGCCACGTCAGCTCGACCAGCCCCTTGCCCTGGATGTCCGCGAGTGCGCGCTCGACCCGCAGCCGCTCCCTCTCGACGTTGAGTGGCGGCAGGTCGTCCGGGCTGGCGATCATCCCCAGGATGCGCAGCGGCGGCGAGACGGGGAGCGGCTGGATAGCTCGCGGGAGGTCCAGGTAGCGCACGATCGGCGTATGCGTCGAGAGCGCGACGAACTCGCCCATCGACCGGTCGTAGAGGAACTCCCACGGTAGCGCCGCGAGCGCGGGGTCCTGGATCCGCAGCTTGATCCGGAGCCCCTTGTCGTGACGCGCGGCCTCGTGGCGGCTGAGCTCGAATGCGGTCCGGACATCGCCGCTCAGGAGCGACTCGTAGAGTGCCGTGCCGAAGTCCTCCACGGCCTGGGTCGAGAGGGAGGCGATGCGCCGGCGCGTGGAGCCTCCCTGGAGCAGGGCGTTCTGGACGCGCAGGAGGTGATTCTCCAGTTCGAGCTCATCGAACGGGAAGCGCATCGTGGCGCGACGCTCACCGGCCGGGGAATGCACGACCTGGAGTGGGTAGTCCCTCCCCTGCCCGAGGCCGATCTCCAGCTCGAAGTCCAGGTATTCCATGGACGTGTCTGTCCTGCCTCCGCGCAGCGCGGTCTGGGTCGCGCTGCTAGCTCGCCCCTCACGACGATGCCGCAGCGTAGCGCCCGTGCGGGCGCGCGTCCAGCAGCGCGGGCTTCGGCGTCGACCGGTACTCCGGCGGGCCGGCGATGCACCAGGCGGCCGCCGATGATGCAGAGATGCCGCACCTCGTGCTGCGCAGGTCGGACCTCGCCTGGCTCCTGCTATTGCCGGTCTACCTTGTCATCGGGACGTTCCGGCATGAGCTGTCGCACGCGGCCGTGGCGGTCGCGCAGGGCGCGACGATCACCGAGTTCGTGATCCTCCCGTCGTTCGTGCCGGGGGGATCGCCCTTGGCTACGTGCTGTGGGACGGCGAGGTGGACTGGCTGGCGACGGCCGCACCGTACGCTGTCGATGTCGCCACGGTCGCGGTCGGCGTGCTGCTGCTGCGCATGATTCGCGGTCCGCACTGGCTTCGGGTCAACGTGTTCGTGCTGGCGATCCTGGGTCCGCTCTTCGATAGCGCGTACGGCTACGGACGCGGAGTCGTGACGGGATGGGGGGACATCGCAGCCCTCCTCGGTGAGCTTAGGGCGCCGATGGTCCATGGCTGGTTCATCGTCGGCATCACCATCTACGCGGTCGTGGCATGGCGGATCGTTCGCCCCCTCGCGCCGCTCCCGCCCCGTCAGCCGCCCGGGTCGAAGCTCGCCGCCCGGTAGACCACCTCGCCATCGATCAGCGTCGCCAGCGGACGGACGGCTTCAGGGGTGCCTCCCGATCCTGCCACCTCGGCGAGAGCCGCCGCCGGGACGATCACGATGTCCGCTCGCTGGCCAGGCACGAGCCGGCCGCGGTCGACCTCTCCGCAGCTCGCCGGCGGCCCCACGGTCGCGGCGCGGATCGCCGTGTCGAGATCGATCGACTGCTCGGCGTGGTACGCGCCCGACTCCCAGCCGGGTGCCCGCCGCGTCACGGCCATCGCGATGCCCGGCCAAGGGTCGACCGATTCGACCGGCGCATCCGTCCCGAGTGCGAGCGCTCCACCGGCAGCTGCGATCGAGCGCAGCGGGAACGCGTTGGCCCCCCGCGCGCCCCACGCGCGATCGATGAGCGGCGCATCCGTCGCGAGGTGTGACGCCTGCATGGACGCGACGATCCCCAGCGCGGCGAATCGCGGCTGGTCGAGCGGGTCCACGAGCTGCGCGTGCTCGACACGATGCCGTACGCCGCCGGCGGGCAGTGGGAGCGTTTCGAGGATGTCGAGGGCCGCGCGGACCGCGGCGTCGCCGATGCCGTGGATCTGGACCGCGATCCCACGCGCCGCGGCGCGGCGGGCATGGTCCGCGAGTACCTCGATAGGATCGAGCAGCATCCCGCTCGGTCCGCCCACCGGCCGTCGCCCGTCAGACTCCGACTCGTACGGCTCCAGCAAGGCGGCACTCCGCGAGCCGAGTGACCCATCGGCGAAGAGCTTCAGCCAACCGCCTCGATATCGCGCGGCGTGACGCTCCGCCAGCGGATCGGCAGCGACGGACGCGTCCGCCATCTCCCCGGATCGGAAGCCGCGTTCAGCAGCAGCCGCGATCTGCTCCGAACGGATCGATGCCGCCACCCGCAGCGGCAGTCGGTCCTGCTCGGCGAGGCGGCGGAAGAAGGTCGGGCCCCAGCGAAGCCCCGGGTCGTCGAACATCTCGCCCGGATCCTGCACACCGACTATCCCGAAGGCTGCCAACTCCGCGGCGTACCGGTCGACGGCTAGAGCGAGACGCTCATCGCTGGGGCGCGGGATGGCCGGCGCGACCAGCTTGACGGCGTGCTCGTGCAGGATGCCCGTTGGCTCGCCGTCGTCAGCGCGACGGATGATCCCGCCCTCGGGATCCGGCCGGTCACGGACGATGCCGGCCGCACGCATCGCTGGGCCGCTCAGCCAGCGGCCGTGGTGATCGTGCGACCAGAACGCCGCGTGACGATCCGGCGCGACCCCATCTAGGTCGGCCGCCGTCGGCCACCCGCCCATCGCGTCAAGCGACCAGCCGTGGCCGAGCAACCACCCATCCGTGTCCCCGGACGCGAGCATCCGCTCATGGGCCGCGCGGATCCGAGCGAGGATCTCGCCGCGATCCTGCGCGTCGCTGAGGTCGAGCTCCAGCGCCTCGAGCGCGCCGCTGGCCAGGTGGAGGTGCGCGTCGGTGATGCCGGGCATCGCGACCACGTCCCCGCCCAGGGTCCAGCGCTCGGTCCGCGGCCCGCACAGTCCGGCCACTGCGTCGCGGGCGCCTGCAGCGGTCACCCGCCCGCCCGCGATGGCGATGCCGTCCACCCACCCGAGGCCTGCCTCTCCCGCGAGGCTCGCGACGCGGCCGAGGATGACGAGATCCGGTGTCACTTGCGTACAGGTCCGGCCAGGAGCTCGCGGAGATCCTCGCCGCTGACGCCGGCCCCCGATGCGAGAGCCATGCAGATCCGCGCCTTGGGGCCACTCATCGTCCCGGCGAGCATCGCCCCGGCGTCGAGCCACTGGCGGCCACCACCCGGGAAACCATAGGCGGGCGACACACCGCCGCGAAGGCACCGGCTGGCCAGCACCACCGGCACGCCGATGTCCATCGCCTCGACCGCGGCTGCGAGGACGTCGGGATGCGTATTGCCTGTCCCGGTCGCCGCGATCACCAGCGCCGACGGGCGCCTCGCGAGTGCCGCCCGCACAAGCCATCCGTCCATGCCCATCGTGACCGTGAGCAGCGCGACGTCGTCGGGCGCGGACGTCGGGATGGCGCCAAGATGGCGAGCCGCGCGTCTCGGCGCGGAGAACGAGACGCGTCCGTCACGAACGGCCCCGACGGGCCCGACGTTCGGAGCCGCGAACGCGTCCAGGGCCCGGCTGTCGACCTTCACGGCGTCGTCGGCCGGCAGGATGGAGCCCGCGATCACGACGAGCGTGCCGTAGCCCGCGGAATGCGGATCGGCCGCCACACGGACCGCATCGAGCAGGTTGCGCGGTCCGTCCCAGCCTGGATCACCGGCGTTGCGCATCGCTCCGACGATGACGACGGGCTTGCGGTGATCGAGGAGCAGGTCAAACGCGAATGCGGTCTCCTCGATGGTGTCCGTGCCCTGTACCACGACCGCTCCCACCACGTGATCGCGCACGAGGGCGCGCTCCAGGATCTCCGCGAGTCCCAACACCTGCTCGAAGCGCAGGTGGCTGGCCGGGACCAGGCCCCAGTCGATGGCCTCGACGTCGGCGATCCCCGCGACGCCCGGCGTCCGCTCGAGGATCGTCTCACCGCGCAGGACGGGGACCGCGGCGCCCGAGACCGCGTCGGGCAGCATCGAGATCGTGCCGCCCGTGAAGACGATGCAGACGCAGGGCAGCTGCGCGTCGCCGAGCCGGGGCATGGCCGTGCGTGCGTCAGCGGGGGTCGCGGTCGGACGAGGCAGGCCCGGACCGACCCGGCACGACCGGGGTCGCGAGGGTGGTCGTACCGGCGGGGGGACCGTCGCCGGCCGTGTCTTCGAGGTAGTGGAGCCGGACCGGCCGCGTCAGTTGGGCCGTCGTGGTGACCGTCATCGGGTCGACCGGCACGGCGGGGCCCTGATGGGCAGCTGAAGCCGGTGTCGGACGCGCGCGGAGGATCGAGACCACCCCCGTGACGATGACGATGAGCCCGGAGGAGACGATGACGGCCGGTGTCCCCACGAGGTCGGCGACAGGGCCGACAACGATGATCGGCAGGAAGCTGGCCACGCTCACGAGCATGTTCAGGACACCGAAGACGCGGCCCCGGACCTCGACCGGCAGCTCCTCCTGGAGCTGTGTCTGGGCGGGCACGGCCACGAAGGCATATGCCACACCCGCCGCGAATGCCACCGCCACGACCACCGTGAGGAGCGAGATCACGGGCCCCGCCAGGAACGGCCCGCCGACGCGCTGGGCGAAGCCAAGGACGCCGAGGGCGATGCCGAGCCCGATCAGGCCGCCCTCGATGAGCCGTTGCCGGCGAACATACTTCCCGTACACGTTCAGGACGAGGATGCCGAGCACCAGCCCGATGCCGAGCGGCAGGACGACGATGACGAAGTCGTCCTCTGCAAGACCCAGGATCTTGACCGCGAAGTCAGGCCCAAGGACGCCCAGTACGCCGACAAGCGAGGCCGTGATCGCGAGGTAGCTGAGCGACCAGAAGATACGGGTGTTGTGTCGGATGTACGACAGCCCCTCGCGCAGCTGGCTGAACGTGGCCGCGACGGCGCGCTCGGCCTCGCCCAGCGCCTCGCCGGGTCGGTTCGGGGCCGCTCTGGGATCCGAGGTCGGGAGGATCCAGCACATCGCGCCGGCAAGCAGGTAGAAGGCGGCGACGACCGCGATCAGGAGCTGGAGTCCGAGCAGGTTGTTGGCGAGTGGGCCCAGGATGGCAAAGCCTGCGACGAACGATGCCTGAAGCGCGAAGATGAAGATGCCGTTGGCGGTCATCAGGTGGCGCCGGTCGACGACGATGGGGATCATCGCTGCCTCCGCCGGAGCGAAGAACGTGGTGAGCGTCGCTACGACGACGGTGACGAGGTAGAGCACGATGAGGTTGTCATCGATGAAGACGAGGACGAGGAACGCGAGCCCGCGCGCCACGTTCGTCGTGACGAGCATCAGACGCCGGTCGAAGCGGTCGACATAGACCCCCGCGATCGCGCCGAAGATCACAGCCGGCACGAGGAACGTCAGCAGCAGGATGCTGACCGACGTGCTGGACTGCGTGATCCGGTAGACCTGCACGGTCAGGCCGAAGAGCACCATATTGCCGCCGATCTGGGTCAGGATCTGCGACAGGAAGAGCGCCAGGAAGCGCGGATTGGCCAGGACGCTGCCCGCGTCGCGGACCTCGACCGTCGGCGGCTGGTCGGGCGAGATCGTGGGGCCGCTCGTCATGGGGCATCCCCCCGCTCCACGAAGTCGCGGAACCGGCGCTCGAGGTCCCGTCGTTCGAGCATCACACGCCGGCCACAGGTGTCGCACACCAGTCCGATGTCGGCGCCGAGACGCACGACGCGCCACGTGCGCCCGCCGCACGGGTGGACCTTCCGGAGCTCGATCCGGTCACCGAGCCGGACATCGAGGACCGGTTTCCGCCCGCCGATCACCGGCGCATCAGTGCTCGGTCGCACCGGTGAAGGTGAACGCGGAGATGCGTATGGCCGGGACGACCACCGAACCGAGGAACCCGCGAAGCAGCCGCCGGTCGCGTCCGACGGCCTCCACCCTGGCCAGTGCCTCGAGGTAGCTCTGGGTGAAGCGCAGGTTGCGCACGGGACCGACGATCCGGCCAGCCTCGACCAGGAAGAGGCCGTCGCGCGTCATGCCGGTGATCATGGCGAGCTTCGGATGGACGACGTTCGTGTAATGGAACCGGGTCACGAGCAGGCCGCGCTCGAGACCCTCCACGAGCGCGTCGCGCGGCGTGTCACCCGCGTCCATGATCTGATTCAGCGGGAACGGACCCCACGGGTTCGGTGCCGGAAGCCCGTGCCCGGTCGAGCGACGTCCCTCGCGGCTGGCCGTCTGTGCGTCGTAGACCACCTCGCGACAGATCCCGCGATCGACCAGCGTGATCGGCTTCTTGGTGACGCCCTCGTAGTCGAACGTGGCGGGCGTGCCTTCCGGGTCCGCTGGATCGTCGCGGATCGTGACGAGGTCGGAGCCGATCCGCTTGCCCGGCTCGAAGAACGACCGGCCCTCCTGGACGGCAAGGGCCGAGAAACCCAGGTATCCCAGCATGTCCAGCAGGTCGACGACGGCGTACTCCTCGAGCACCACCGGATAGTCGCCCGGCTCGATGGCCACGGCGCCACGCGACGTGGCGGCCTTCGCCGCTGCCTCGCGACCGAGCGCGCCGGGATCCAGATCGTCGATGTCGACGGCTGCCGCCTCGGCGTAGCCAGCCTCGCCGTCAGGACCCATGGCCACGATCACCACGTGACCGAGGCTCCGCTCCTCCTCGCAGGCGATGCCGAGTGAGTTGGCGACCGCAACGTGCTCGGTCACTGTCCTGTAAGAGCCGTATGCGAGCACGCCGGCCGCGTCCGCAGCGGAGATCGCCGCTCGCGCGCCCTCCGCTCGCCGCTCCGGCGTCGCCTCCACGGTCGACGGCGACGACGCCCCCGCGACGGCCGTCACTGGCTCGGCCCCGGGTTCCGGAAGGCCACCGAAGTCGGGTTGCTCCGGCTGCACGCGGCAGATGCGCGCCGCTGACTCGGCGAGCCGGCGCAGCGAAGCGTCGTCCGTCCGGTTGGTGGACGCCACGCCGATCCGCTTGCCGTCGACGAACCGGAGGCTGACCGTCGTGTCCACTTCGGCCACGTTCTGGTGCACCTCGCTGTTCGCGAAGCGCGTGAGCTGCTGGTCGGAGCGCTGCACGAGCGCCTCGGCCTGCGTGGCGCCATCGGCCTCCGCCAGCTGGATCGCTCGGCGGCAGAGATCGAGGACCCCGGTCCTCGCTTCTATCACCATCGCCCCACCCCCACCTGGACGTCGCGGAAGCGCGCGCCGCTCACGGCGTGGCCCACGTGTCCCGTCTGTCCGGGCTCGCCCTTGCCGCAGTTCGGCGTACCCAGCATCCGGTAGCTTCGCTCATCACCCACGGCGTCGCACGAGCGCCAGAACTCATACGTGATGCCCGTGTACGTGGGGTTCCGATAGAGCTGGCCCAGCTTGCCACCCTTGATCTCCCGCGCGACCTCGGTCGAGAACTGGAAGTTGAGCCGGCGGTCGTCGATGCTCCAGCTGCGGTTCGACTGCAGGAAGAGCCCGTCGTCCGTGTCGGCGACGATCTCATCGAGGCTCATCCCCGGCTTCGGCAGCAGGTTGACGTTGGTCATCCGGATGAGCGGGATGCGGTTCCACCCATCAGCGCGCATCGCCCCGCCGCTCTGCCGTCCTATCCGCGGCGCGGTCTCCCGGCTGGAAAGGTAGCCGACGAAGATGCCGTCCTTGACGATCGGCACCGCCTGTGCGGCGACGCCCTCGTCGTCCCAGCCGAACGTCCCGAGACCCCCCGCGGCGGTCGAGTCGGCGACGATGTCGATCAGGTCGGAGCCGTATCGGAACCCCGAGTCGAGCTTGTCGGTAGTGAGGAAGCTCGTCCCGGCGTAGGACGCCTCGGTGCCGAAGACGCGGTCGAGCTCGATCGGGTGGCCACAGCTCTCGTGGACCTGTAGGTAGAGCTGCGATGGGTCCAGCACGATGGTCTTGCGTCCCGAAGGGCATTGCGGCGCGGAGAGCAGCTCGACAGCCTCCGACGCGAGCGCCTCGGCGTGGCCGGGCAGGTCGAGTGACCGCACGAACTCGTACCCCGCGGCCTGGTAGCCGCCGCCGGCGTCGGGGTACGTCCGCCGTTGGACCTCGTCGCCCTCGACAGCATTCGCTTCGATGCCCGCCCCCACGTGCGTGATGACCTGCTCGGTCTCCGAGCCGTCGCTCGCCGCGAAGGTCTTCCACTCACGCTGCCCGTGGTACATCGTCTCGGTGAAGGCCAGGCCCTCGACCGCGTTGAGGCGAGCGTCCGCGTCGAGCAACATCCCGATCTTCTCGTCGATGGGGATCGCGAATGGGTCCTCCACGAGCGGGGTCTCATACCGGCCGCGAGCGGGCGGGCGATCGTCCAGGCGGACCGGCCGGCGCAGGGCCGTGGCGGACGCGCGTGCGATACGGACCGCGAGCGCCGCGATGCGATCGGCCTCGGCCGTGTCCATGCGACTCGAGCTCGCGAAGCCCCATGCACCGTCGACCAGGACGCGGACGCCGAAGCCTTCGGTCTCGCCGAGCGAGACTGCCTCGACCCGGCCCGACTTGACGGTCAGTTGCTCGTCCTGGCGACAAACGACGCGCACATCGGCATATCCGGCGCCCTGTGTCGTCGCGGTGTCAAGGGCGCGCTGCGTCAGCTCTCGCATGGGCCGCGCAAGGGTAGCAGTGTCACGTGCGGCGCCGGCGGAGGACGACCACCAGCCCGACGGCGATCACGATGACGGCCGCGGCGACGGCGAGTGGCAACGCCCAGGCCGCCAGCCGGCCAGCAAGGTCGCTGCTCTCGGTGGACCCGGAGGGCGACTGACTCGGACCGCCAACCACTGGGCTGGGCACAGGCGACAAGGCCGCCGTTGCGCTAGGTGGCACGCTCGGGGCGCCGGCGGATGGCAGCGCGGCGCTCGGAGCGGGCGCCTCGCCATTCCAGCCCGGCGGGACGGGGCCTACGGGGGCCGGCTGCGGCCCGAACGGCTCGGGGATCTCGCCGCCGAGTGATGCGACCCAGGACGCGTCGAACGCCGCGAGGTCCGCGCCGGTCGCGTCCGTGAACGCCTCATCGTCGGTCACACCCTCGGCGTAGCTGCGGATGAGCTGGACCAGCTTCGGCTCACCGTGCGTGGCGATGAAGTGGTCGACTGCCGAGACACTCTCCGAGTACGCGAGGTTGAAGCGGGCGCGAGTCGTCGGGAAGAGACCGCCGAGCGCTCCGAGGGGCATGAGCTCCCCGCTCGCCGCCGCCCCCTCGACCAGTGTCCGATCGCCCGCGTCGTATCCCTCCGACAGGTAGACCGCGAGCCCCTCGTTCAGCCACCGAGGCGGGTGGTGATACGGATTTCGAACGGCCGTCCCGAACACGAGGTGGGTCAGCTCGTGTGTCACCAGGACATCGACCCAGTCGGATCCGATGTCAGTCGGCTCGATCAGCCCGAACAGCGTCCGGATCGAGGCGTTGGCCTGGCCTCCCACGTTCTCGCGGGTCCCCGGTCCGAGGGCCTCGCGGAACGCGCCCTCCGACGCGTAGATGAAGAAGTCGACGGGGTCCGTCTCGGTGACGCCCAGCAGCTCGGAGGCACGCTCGACAGCGTCCTCGCCGATGTCCAGCGCCCGCTGTGCGAACCTCTCATCTCCCTCGTACCAATGGAGCCGGACCCGCGGCCCCTCGAGGGTTCGCCACTCGAAGCGGTCATCGACGACGGTCACCGACGCCTCCGGCCCCTCGACCGTCGCCCCATCGGCGAAGACGGCGCGGAAACGGGCCAGCAGCGTCGTGTTCGGCGTGACGTGGCCGTCGAGCTCGATGACGGCATCGAACGCGCCGCCCGCTTCCGAGACAACGGCCTCCTGGACCGAGGTCCCTGGCTCCGTGCGAAGGCGGGTCAGGAGCTCGATGCGCTCCGGCGCGATCTCGGAAAGGAGCGTCGTGCGGAACGTGACCGGCTCCCCCAGCCGGGCGACGGCGGTGATCGGATCGAAAGCGGGGTCCGGAGTCGCGGCGTGGACCTCCCCGCCGCCGCCGATCGCAGCGGTGATCATGATGATGGTCATGGCTCCGGCGCGGATGTGAGCCATCGTCGGGTGGCGCGTCCTCATGGCCGCCCGTCCTCCCACGCCAGGCCGGCGAATCGGATGAATCCGACGCCCGACTCCTGCGCCCCGAGGAGGCCGGTCCGGCTCAACGCCCAGCTCTCGCCGTAGCTGACCGGGATGAGGGGGACCTCCGACTGCACGATCCGCTGCGCGGTCGCGAAGTGTTCCTCCTGCTCCTCAGCGTCTTCGGTGGCGGCCGCCGCCTCGAGGGCAGCGTCGAACTCGGCGTGACTCCAGCGGCTCTCGTTGCTGCTCGACCCGGTCTCCAATAACAGTCCGAGGAAGTCCTGCGGCTGCGGGTAGTCGGCGATCCAGCTGAGCGTCCAGAACTGTGGCGGATCCCGGTCCAGCAGCGTGGTGTACTCGGCGAACGGGCGGACCTCGACCTCGACGTCGATGTCCAGCTCCCGCTCCAGCTCGGACGCGACCGCCCCGTCATAGGCCAGGCCGTAGCTCGCCAGCGTGACCGCTGGGAAGCCCTGGCCGCCCGGATATCCTGCCGCAACGAGGGCGGCGCGGGCAGCATCCGGGTCGTGCGCGACCGAGAAATCCTCCGCACCGCGACCGGGGATGCCGGTCGGGATGAGGGAGGTCGCGGGTTCCGACCCTGGGTCCGAGAGCTGGACTATCCGGTCCCAGTCGACCGCCTGCGCGAACGCCCGTCGGATGGTCGGGTCGTCGAACGGTGGCTCGAGCGTGTCGAACCCGTAGAGGTCGACCGAGAACGATTCGGCGAATCGAAGCTGCGGGCCGAGCGTCTCGTCGTAGCGGATCCACGACGCGTCGTCGGCGCGTACGCCTATGTGGTCCACGCGCTCCTGCTCGAACAGCGCGACCGAGCTGGCGCCGCCCGTGTCGGTCAGCAGCTCGATCACGTCCAGCGCGGGCGGGCCTGCCCAGTAGCGTTGGTTGGCCTCGAGGCGGATGGAGCTGTCCGACTGCTCGACCGGGATGTAGGCGCCGGACCAGGTGGCATCTTCGGGCAAGGCGCGCCCGTCGCGACCACCGGTCGCGGCAGGTGGGACGATGGCCAGCGATGGCGAGGCGGTGACCGTCACGAAGTACGCCGAGGGCCGACGGAACTCGACCACGACCGACGCGCCACGTGCACGGATCCCCACGCCGTCCCGCCCGACCTCTCCACGCAGGTACGCGGCTGCGCCCGTCACGTCGCTGAGCAGGCTCGCCAGCGGCCCCGGGCGCTGTGGGTCGATCAGCCGCAGCCAGCTGGCCACGACGTCGTCCGAGGTGATCGGGGATCCGTCGCTGAAGGTGATCCCGTCGCGGAGCTGGAACGTCAGCTGCCGGCCGTCGTCGGAGAGATCCCAGCTCGCCGCGAGCGCTGGACGGACCTCACTCTCGGCGTCGAACGCGGTGAGGCCCTCATAGACCTGTGCCAGAGTCGAGGCGGTGCCGGCGTCTCCGGCGCGCGCCGGGTCCCACGTGATCGGCGCCGTGCCGGCGATGACCACATCGACGCCATCAGGTCGATCCGCACCGACGGCCGGTGCCTCCGCGCGGGGCAGCAGCCCGACGCCGACGACTGCCACGCTCAGGATCAGCGCCACGATCCCGAGGAGCACGACCCGTGCCCGCGAACCCTTCGCGGGCGGCGTGGGCGGCCCCGCCACCCAGTCCCCGAACGGCTCCCCCGGGGGCGTCGGTCCGCCGCTCACCAGCACGCTCGTGGCATCACGCCCGAGTCTAGCCCGACTCCTCCACGGACCACGCGGATGGCGGTGCTAGCATGGCCGGCCCCGGTCCCTCACCTCGGTCGAGGGCGTCCGCCGCAGAGGTAGGCACCGCGTGAAGGTCCTCTTCCTGCCCGATTACACCGAGGCGAACGCATACCAGCGCGAGCTCGCCGGTGCGCTGCGTGAGCGACAAGTCACGATCGTGGCTGAGCCGACAGGTCGTCGGCGCATCGTGCCCATCCTCCAGGCGGTGCGACGCCACGGTCGGCCGGACGTGCTGCACGTTCATTGGACCGAGCCCTACATCAGCGGCGGTCGGACCGACGTGAGCCGGTTGCGCGTGACGCGGACGTTGGCCGAATTGCGGCTGATCCGGCGCGCCGGGACGCGGGTCGTCTGGACCGTGCACGATCTCTCGCGCCACGACCGGGACGTGGATCCGCTCGAGATCCGATTCAACCGCTCGTTGTTCGCGCTGTGCGGGGCCGTTATCGTCCACTGCGCGGCCGCTCGCGATGCGCTGCTCGAGGCGCTCGACCTGCCGGCCGCGGCGGCGGCGCGCGTCCGTGTCATCCCCCACGGTCACTACCAGGGCGCGTACCCCGACGACGTCACGCGCAGCGATGCCCGCGACCGACTGGGCCTGCCGCAGACCAGCCGCGTCTTCGCATTCGTGGGATGGGTGCGTCCGTACAAGGGCGTCGAGGAGCTGATCGAGGCCTTTCGTACCGTGGACGCGGCAGATGCGCGCTTGCTGATAGCGGGGCAGCCGGGAAGCGCCGACTTCGCCGAGCGCGTGACGTCACTCGCTCGCGACAACGCCCGGATCGACCTGCGGCTGGGCTTCGTCCCTGACCACGAGCTCCAGCTCTACCTGAGGGCTGCCGACGCTATCTGTCTCCCGTACCGCGAGATCTTCACTTCAGGGTCCGTCCTGCTTGCGATGACCTTCGGCCGGGCGGTCATCGTTCCACGACGGGGCTGCATCGGCGAGACGCTCGACGAGGAGGGTGGCCTCCTGTACGACCCGACCGCACCGACCGGCCTGCGCGACGCGCTCGTGCGGGCGGTCAGCGTTGACCTGGACGCGATGGGCGGGCACAACACCGCCCGCCTCCCCGAGTTCGGATGGGATCGCATCGCCGATGCGACGCTCGGCGTGTACCGGTCGCTCCTCGACGTGGGCGGGGGTAGCGCGCGGACCCGGACATGAAGAGCCGCCCCTCGGTCCCAGAAACCGGGGGCGGCCCTTGAGGCGCACGGCACGGCGGGTGCGTCGGCCCGTTGCCCTTTGGCAACACCGTAGAGGCGGCGTCCGGTCCACGCCAGCCCCGAACGTCCCGAAGTGGGCGGGTACTTTCGGCCTATAGCCCCTCTCGTGAGCCTGGCTGGGGGCTCGTGCAGAAGGCGCAGCGGCTCGCACCTGCCGGGATGCTGCTGAGGCACTCCGCGCAGTCCTTCGTCTCCGCGCCGACCTCCGGTTCGGTCTTGCGCCGCTCGTTCAGTCGGTTCATCGGTCGCACGACGAAGAAAAAGATCGCGGCAGCGATGAGGAGGAAGCTGATGACCGCATTGAGGAAGAAGCCGTATCGGACCTCGGCCGTGCCGACCGTGATGAACGCCTGGGAGAGGTCCGGGAGCCCCAGGAGACCGAGGAGCGGCGTCAGGATGTCGACCACGAACGAGTTGATGATGAGGACGAACGCAGCGGCGATGACG
>JACCXQ010000074.1 GCA_013696945.1 Chloroflexota bacterium
GCGCGCGGCGGAACGGGTCCCGGCGGGACGGGCAGGCTGGCGGCCGCCAGCACATCCTTCGCACGCTCCGTCGCGGCCGAGTCGATGGCGGGCCTCAGGAACATGAACCAGAGCACGATGGCCAGGACCGCGAGCGCGAGGGCGGCGGCGAGCGCGCGGGGCAGCCAGCCCGGAAGGATCTGCTCCTGGAGCAGCGTGCCGTCCACCGCGACGGGCGGCTGGCCGACAGACCCGACCAGGACGCTGAACGAGCGCGTCTTGGGCTGCCCACGCAAGAAGCTCTGCTTCGCGCGCACTCGGACGTTGGCGATCGCGGCCGTCCCCGGATCGATCACCAGTCCCGGCGGCCGAACGTCGAAGTCGAGCACCTGGTCCGGGTCCGATGCCGTCACCTCGGCGTTGATGCGCGTGTTCCCCCGGTTGTCGACAGCGAGGTCGTGGACGGCGCTGCGACTGCCCCGGGACGTACGCGGCGCGAGCTCGGCAGTGGTCTCCGCGAACGGCTCCACCTGGAGCACGCCCTCCTCGACGACCGACCCCTGCGGATCCTCGCGCGACGCCACGCGGACCCCGAACGGCATCGGCCCTGCTGTGATCTGGTGACTCCGAGGCGGTCGGAACGTGATGCGCGCCCGTTCCTCGGCGCCCGGGAACAGGGAAAGGGACGCCGGATCGGCCGTCGCCCATGACGACGCATCGCCGAGGACATCGAGCGTGAACTGGTCGACGACGGTGCCGTTGTTGCGCACGCGGATCTCGACGCCGGCTTCCGCCCCAGGCGCGACGGTGAGCATGCGCGTCTCGAGGTTCGCGAGTGCGCCCATCGTCACGAAGTCTAGCCAGCGGCGAGCTCCACGGACGCGCCTTTTCGGGCGGCTGGCAGGGAATCCCGTCTGCCCGTTAAGTCCCCGTTGAGTATTCGGAAAGTGCGCCGGCGCACGATGCGCGATACGCCGCCCGAGCACCGTGCCGAGAGCGAGTGGCGTATGGATGAGGGGTCACGCGATGTACGTGGTCAGCGACCGTCCGCAGGAGCGGACCCATGTCTTCATCTCGACCGACGACCCGCTCTCGCGGGCGGGCACCGCGTCGCAGCTGCGTAGCGCGGCGGGGATCCGCGTCGTCGATGAAGCCGAGCTCGGAACGGACGGCGTGGCGCTGGTCGTGGCCGACGAGGTGGACGCGGAGACGGCGCGGACTATCCGCGCGCTCCGGCGCCGCGGCGTCGAGCGAGTCGCGCTGCTCGTGACCCGCCTCGACGACAAGGGGCTGCTGCTCGCCGTAGAGGCCGGGGTGAGTGGCGTGCTCCGGCGCAGCCAGGCGACAGGCCAGAACATCTGCTCGGCCATCCGCGCCGTGGCCAATGGCGAGGGGATGCTTCCGCCCGACATGCTCGGGCGCCTGCTCGACCAGGTCGGCCAGTTACAGAGGCAGGTCCTGGCGCCGCGAGGTCTGACGTTCAACGGCCTGACCGAGCGCGAGTTGAGCGTCCTGCGGCTCCTCGCCGATGGTCTGGATACCGCGGAGGTCGGTCAGCGGCTCTTCTACTCCGAGCGCACCGTCAAGAACATCGTCCACGACGTGACCAGCCGGCTCGAGTTGCGCAACCGCACGCACGCTGTGGCCTACGCCATCAAGCAGGGTCTGATCTAGGGGAACCAGCCGCCCTCGTACCAGCGGTGATTGAAGGTCCCACCCGGCAGGCGGGCGGCGACGTCCAGACGTCCCGGCGCCCATGCCACCGCCGCCGGCTCCGCTGTCAGCTCGTTCGAGCCGAGCTGCTCCCATGCGTTCCACGTCACGCCGTCTTCCGCCCACGTGTGCCAAAGCGCGTCGTCCGTGCTGCGAACGAACAGGTCGAGTCGGTCTGGTGCCCACCAGCTCACGGCCGGGCCGGATGCCGCCGTGATGCCGGGAACGGCGGTCCAGCCGGGCCACGCACCCTCGAATCGCTGGTGGTAGAGCTGATCGTCCGTCCCACGGGCGAACAGGTCGATCCGGCCGACCCCGCGCGCGACTGCTGCCGGGTTGCCCTCCAGCACGTCGAAGGAGACCGGGTTCCAGCCCACGAACGTCAC
>JACCXQ010000079.1 GCA_013696945.1 Chloroflexota bacterium
AGCGCCACGCCCAGCAACTGGTCCGCGCCGGACTCCATCGCCGGAGGGGGGCGGCTCTCGCCCAGGACCACGACGCGATACACGCCGAGGCCGATCATGAGCAGCGCGCTGCCCACGAAGAGGTACGTGGGGACGGCGAAGATGTTGCCCGACTCGCGCAGGCCCCGCAGATTGCCCAGCGTGATGAGCAGGATCGCCAGCACGCCGATGAGGACGTTCAGGGCCGCCAGGTCCGGCACGGCTGAGATGACCTGCTCGACGGCGCTCGAGACGGAAACGGCGACCGTCAGTGTGTAGTCGATGAGCAGAGCCGACGCCGCGACCAGCGATGCGCGGCGCCCGAAGTTGCGCTTGGCGACCGAGTAGGAGCCGCCACCGGTCGGATAGGCGATGCAGATCTGCCGATAGCTGAATGCCACGATCGCCAGGAGCAGCGCGATCCCGAAGCTGAGCGGCACGCTCAGGAAGAGGACGCCGATGCCGCCGAGTACGAGGACCCTGAGGATCTCCTCGGTCGCATAGGCACTAGAGCTGATCGCGTCCGAGCTGAAGATCGCGAGCGCCTTCTTCTTGGAGAGTCGCTCGCCGATCTCCTCCTCGGTCGCCAGCGGCCGTCCGACGAGCGTGCGCTTGATCCTCCGCCACGCCAGTCCGAGCGGGCCGCGCGGCTCGTGCGCCTTTGGCTTGGCCACCAGCGTGCCCGCCGACGAGTACCGGAAGTACTCGGCGTGCGGGCGCTCGACGCGCACGCGACGGTCGCCGGGCTTGCGGCCCTGGAGCGGACGACGACCCCCGATCACGGCGCGCCTACCAGCCGAACGTGAGCCGCTCAGCCAGGCGAACCGGCAGATCCACGGCCGCCATCAGCGACTGGACGGCCTCGACCGGATACGCCACTCGCCGCCACTCCACGCTGCCTTCATCGGTGTCGAGCAGCATGCCGCAGGCGCGGGGATCGCCGTCACGCGGCTGTCCCACCGAGCCGGGGTTGAGGATCACCCGCCTTGCGTCCAGCTCGAGTCCCGAGCCGTCCGACGGGGAGAGCATCTCGACGTGACCGTCGTCCTCACGGAAGACGAGCGGGATGTGCGTGTGGCCGACGAGGCAGTGCTGCGTCTCGAACGCCCCGAGGTTCGCCCGCGCGACGGCCGAGGAGAAGAGGTACTCCCAGACCGGGTCGCGTGGGCTGCCATGCACGAGCGTGAAGTCGCCCTCGGTCGAGCGCTCGGGAAGCGCCTGCAGCCAGTCGCGGGTCGACGGTCCGATCCGCGCGCTGGTCCACTCCACGGCCGCTCTTGCGTCGTCATTGAAGGCATCGGTCGAGAGCGCGCCGATGGCCGCGGCATCGTGATTGCCACGCACGCCGCGGGCGCCGATCTCGCTGAGGCGTGCCACGACCTCGTCCGGCTGCGGGCCATACCCGACCACGTCGCCCAGCTGCCACACGACGTCATACGGAGCGAGCGCCGCCAGGACCGCATCGAGCGCCGGCAGATTGCCGTGGATGTCCGAGAGGACCGCGACGCGCATCTGCGTCAGGGTAGCAGCGGGCGGCGGCGCTCAGCCGATGCGCGGGGCAGCGCGTCCGGAGTGGCTCGTCGCTTGACGATGACGATAAGCCGATGGTCCTCCAGGCCGCGCGCGGGGACCGGATCGATGGTCATCCGGCCGTCGCCGGCCACCGCCAGCGAACGCCGCGCGACCGTGACTTCCTCGCCGAGCGCACCGGATCCATCGTCGCGCTTCCAGCAGACCAGCCGGCCACCGATGCGGAGAAGGGGGAAGCCCAGCTCGATGAGCTCATGGAGAGGCGCCACCGCACGTGCGGTCACGACGTCCCAGGTCTCGCGCTGATCCGGTCGTTGACACAGATCCTCGACCCGCTCCGCCAGCGACGTGATGACCGGCGCTCGTTCTCCGGCGGCCTCGAGCTCGCTCGTGGCCGCACCGGCGGACACGGTCAAGAAGCGAGCCTTCTTGCCGATCGAGTCGACCAGGGCCGCCTGGCGGCACGGGAGCGCTACGGCGATGGGAAGGCCCGGGTAGCCGGCACCGCTTCCCAGGTCCAGCAGGCGCGGACGACCTGAGAGCAATGGCAGGGCGGCGAGGCTGTCGACCACGTGCTCCAGCGCGATGGCCACGTCGGTACGGTGCGCAGTGAGGTTGATCGCACCCGACCACGCGATGAGCAGGCGCGCGTGGGCCTCGATGGCGGCACGCGCTCCGCCCGAGAGCGCGATACCGAGGTCGGCAAGCCCTCGGTCCAGCGTCTCGTGGAACGCGTGGGAGAGCAGTGGCAGGGTGCGGTGGTCCGTGGGCAGCTCGGCGCGCGTGGCTGGCGGAGGGAGCGGACGGGTCGTCCCGCGGCCGCCATCAAGAGGGCCGCGCGCCGTCGAGCGGGACCGCGCCCGCTCCCATCGCCGAGACTTGCCTTGCACCTGTGACCTTTCGGTCTTCCCTCCTCCGGTCGGTTCTCCTGGCCGGATCACTCCGGCCGCCTCCCGGTGGACGTTACCCGTACTCGGCCATGCGGGCGCACGGCGCCCACGTCGGTGCAGGCCCGAATCTGGTCGGCGGTCCCATCCCGGTCAAGGTGGTTATCCACGACCTTCGCCAGCCGGCGCAGGTTGGTGGAAAACCCCTCGTCAGTCTGATGTGGGGCGCGGCGATCGTACGGGACGCCCCATGCTTCGCCGCACCACCTCCATGACCTCCTCGGTGTACGTCTCGGCCTCGCCGGTCCGGACGGCCGTCGCCAGGCACCCGGCCACGTGATCCTCCATGATCAGCAGGGAGATGGCGTCGATGGCGGCCCGGAGCGCGGCCGTCTGCTGCAACAGGTCGATGCAGTATTCGTCCCGCTCGATCATCCGCGAGATGCCGCGGACCTGCCCCTCCATCCTCGAGAGCCGCCGCAGCAGCAGCGAGCGATCCTTGGTGTAGCTGTGTCCGCGCTCGGTCCGCGGCCGGGTCCGTTCGGTCGGCACGACCTCCTCCTCTGATACTGGGAGGGAGTATAGGACCCCCGCGCGCCGCGGTCCGTCCGGTCGGCGGGTAGACTGCAGACCGTGGATGGAGCCGACTGGCTGCGCACCCAGCTGACCTCGTTCGGCTGTGCGTCCTGCGGACGACCCTACCGGCCTGACCGCATCAGGATCCTGGCCCAGCGCGAGGAGCTCTTCTTCGTCGATCTGGGATGCGAGGCGTGCGGGACGCAGGCGGTCGCGGTCGTGACGATCCAGGCGGAGGACGGTGAGGCACCACGCGCCGATGCCGGGGACATCGAGCTTGCCCGCACCGGCCGGGAGGACGCCGACGAGCCGTTGCGGCCAGCCGTGTCCCCTGACGAGGTCCTCGAGATGCATGAGTTCCTGGCCGCCTTCGACGGCGACTTCGATCGGCTGTTCCGGACCCCCGGATCCCCGTCTTCGTGACGGATGCGGCGCGGTTCGCCCACGCGAGCGAGGCGGAGCTCGCGAGGATCCTCGACTACTACGAGGTCCGCTGGGAGTACGAGCCGCGCGTATTCCCCATCCGCTGGAACCTCGACGGCGCAGTCGTGGAGTCCTTCGCACCCGACTTCTTCCTACCCGATCTGGGTCTCTACGTCGAGCTGACCACGCTCAGGCAGAGCCTCGTGCGGAAGAAGAACCGCAAGCTCCGCCGACTCCGCGAGCTCTATCCCATGGTCCGCATCAAGCTTCTCTACGCCAAGGACTTCCGGGCGCTGCTCTTGAAGTACGGTCGGATAGACGTGGCCGCGTCGCTGATCGGCCTCGAAGGACAGGTCCGCCCGGTCGCGATCCCGGGCGCCGTGGCCGGACCCGTGCTCCTCGAGCCGGTCGTGGAAGAGCCGATCCCGTCGGAGCCGTCAGGACCGGCGTCGGTCGTCCGTTCCGCGTAGCCCCAGCGACACACGATGCAGCAGCCTGACCACACGGCAGATGTCGCGACCATCCTCATCCCGGCCGATCGCCTGCAGGCGAAGGTGGCGGAGCTCGGGGCCGTCCTCAGCCGCGATTACGCCGGCCGCGACTTGACCCTGGTGAGCGTCCTGAAGGGCGCCCTGCCGTTCATGGCCGACCTGATGCGCGCGATGAGCATCCCCGTCCAGATCGACCTGATGGAGGTCAGCTCGTACGGGGGGACCGCGACCGAGACGTCTGGCCTGGTACGGATCCTCAAGGACCTGAGCTCATCGATCGAGGGCAAGGACGTACTCATCGTCGAGGACATCATCGATACCGGTCTGACCCTGAACTACCTGCTCCGCTACCTGCGCGGCAAGAACCCCGCATCCCTCCGCATCTGCGCTCTTCTGGACAAGCCGGCACGGCGGCTGGTGGATATCGAGATCGACTACCGCGGGTTCACCATCCCAGACCAGTTCGTCGTGGGTTATGGCCTGGACTACGGCGAGTTCTATCGCAACCTGCCGTTCATCGGCGTCCTGAAGCCCGAGGTCTACGGAGCAGGGTGAGGCGGGGTCTGGGCCGCGGCAGGCTGCTCATCGGGCTCGGGGCGATCGTCACCCTCGCGTCGATGGTCCTGCCCTGGTTCACCGTCGGCGGTCAGGCGCTGCCGGCGACGAGCGGCAACGGCTTCGAGGGTTCGGGCATCGTCGTCTTCATCGTGGCGATCCTGCTCCTCGCGGTCCTGGCGCTCCCGTATGCGTCCAAGGACAGCAGGTCATCCTTCGACCGCCCGGCCACCTTCACCCTGCTCGCCGCGATCGCACTGACCGCCTTCGTCGTCCGGGTCGTGCAGCTCTGGAGCGACGGGATCCTGGGCCTTCCCGACCGGGCGCCGGGGCTCTGGCTGGGCGGCGTCGGCCTCCTGCTCGTGGCGTGGGGCGTGGCCGAGATACTCGCGGAGCGGCCAGCCGCGCCCTGAGCACGTCGGGCCGGCACGTCATGGCCGTTGCCGCGCCGTGACACGGAGTCCGAACCAGAGCTCGTGGCCGAACGGGTCACGCACCGCGAAGACGTAGTCAGCCGGCGTCCAGACCCGCGCGCCTGCGGGCGATGGCCGGTAGAGCTCCGCGAAGCCGTACGCTGGCGAGCCGACCTGCTGGAGTCCACTGACCTCACTGGCTGCCCCGTCCTGGATCCGCCAGATCCGCGCACCGGATGCGCGGAGGGTGCCTCCGGACGAGCCGAGCCCCGCGTCCACTTCGGGTGCGCAGAACCCGATGGCCACCGCATCATCCGAGACGGTCCGACGGAAGGGGATCGCAGGGTCGGTGGGCCCTGACGCCTCAGCCAGGGTCTTCATGGCGAACCAGGTCCGTTGCTCACGGCG
>JACCXQ010000096.1 GCA_013696945.1 Chloroflexota bacterium
ATCCGGCGGCACTCAGCGATGGGCGTCCAGTGTGGGTCGCCGGTCTGAGCGAGTACTACCTCGTGTGCCCCATGCCAGAGTGAGCGATCGGATGGAACGCGGGTAGCTGCGGTCCGTCGCCGGCCGGCAGCCGTCCGTTCTCGCCAGAACATGGTCCCTGCACATCGTCAGCAAGGATGGAGACGCCCGCAGAGGTTGGTCGAGCCCGCCGGCCCCGCCTCCTGAGCGTGAGGACCTGGCCCGTCGCATTCATCGAGGGACTCTGACGCGCGTCGGGCCGCCGCGACCGTGCCGACCATGTTGGTGGGGCATGACTGGCGAGAACCGGATCGCGGCGATGTCACCGGTCGGGTCCTGGATCCAGCGCCGAGCCTGGACCGAGCGCTGTGGGAATGCGGCCGCGAACGTCCCCCGGCGCCGTTCGATCGCACGGCGGTTCGTCCCACTTTCCGCGATGACGACCATGTGGCCCTGGTGACGGATCGTCCAGCGCCGCTCGCGCTGAAGCAGCGGCGGCACGATGCGGCGCTTCATGTCCACGCTCCGGAGCAGGTCCTGCACGTCGACGATCCGGGTCTTCACCTCGATGAGGATGAGGGCAGAACGTCCGCCGTGCCATCCGACGACGTCGACGCTGCCGCGGTCGCCGAAGTGGTTGAACGAGTACTCGATGATGGTTTCCCAGCGAGCGTCACGGAGCTCTCGAACGCACCACTCCGCGAGAGCTGAGTGATGTTCATCGAGGAGCTTCGCGAGCTCGGGGCCGCGCCACCGAGGCGCGAAGGGAAGCTCGATCCCCAGGGCGGTGGTAGCGGCACGGACGTCGTCCAGGCGGAGGTGGTGGAAGAGGCCGCGCTCGATCAGTGAGATCTTCGACTGGTTGATGCGGGCGATCTTCGCGACGTCTGACTGGCGCCAGCCACGGCGACGACGGATCGCGCGAATCACCGCGCCCACCTGCTGATCGTTCATCGGACGATGGTCGCGATGGGCACTCCACTGGCGATCATCGGCTTGACGAATAGAACAGATGTTCTATCATGGGTCGGGCGATGCAGACGCCCGGCGGACCCGCCCAGGACCCTTCCAGACCCGCGCTGGCGGGCGCGCTCGCGAAGCTCCAGAGCCGCTGGGGGACCGCCGCGATCCGGATGGGAGGCGATGGCGGCGCAGCGATCCCGACCCCGTCGACCCACGGTGCGCTCGCTCTTGCCCCGGTCCCCGAGCCGGCGGTCGTCCCGTCGCCAGGCTTCGCGCCGGGCAGCCACGATGTCATCTCGACCGGGTTCGCCGATCTCGACGCTGCGCTCGGCGCCGGGGGACTGCCGCGGCAGGCGAGCGCCGCGATCCGGGGTGACGTCTCGAGCGGCAAGACGACGCTCGTGCTCCGCTGCATCGCCGAGGCCCAGGCGGGCGGCGCGATCGTCGCCTGGCTAGACCTGCCGCGCGCCTTCGATCCCATCGGAGCAGTCGCTCGCGGGGTCGACCTCCGCTGGCTCCTGATCGTCCGCCCGAAGGACCCGGCAGAGGGCTTCACGCTGGCGGGTGCGCTCCTGTCGGGCCGCGCAGTCGACCTCCTCGTGGTCGACCTGCCGAGCGTGCTCGCTGCCCGGGAAGAGCACACCCTCCGGCGGCTGTCGGCCCATGCGCGCAGGGTCGGTGCCCGGCTGCTCGTGCTGGAACCGCCCACACTCGCTGGCACGCTGCACGGGGCGCTCGCCGAGGTGACCGGCTTGCGCCTCGAGCTCGAGCGCGAGGCGTGGATCCGGCTCGGTCGGGACATCGTCGGCCAGCAGACGCGCGTGACGGTGGCCAAGAACCGTTACGGGCCCCCCGGCCGGCATGTCGACGTGGAGATCCATTACCTCGATGACGGGGAACGCGCGGCTGCGGCGCACCGCTTCGCCATGGAACGCGGCGCGGACGAGCCGCCACGTCGCCTGGCGGTGACGAGCCACCGTCCCGCCGCTGCCGGTCCCGCCGCTGCCGCTGCCGCCGCCCGATCCGGGAGCTCGTGATCGACCGACCACCCGCCACGCCACCAACCACCCCACGGACCGCCGATGCGCCTTCTCTACCTCGACTGGCCGCACCTCCCGCTTCGGATCGAGGCCGCGCGGCGACCGCCGCTCCCCGATCTCGTGGTGCTCGGCGGGCAGCCGTGGGATCCGGGGACGGTGCTCGACTGCAGTCCCGCCGCGAGGCAGCTCGGGGTCCGCCGCGGCCAGCCGCTGGGGTCCGCGCACAACCTCGTGCCGGAGGCGACCTTCCTCCCGGTCGACCTGGCGGCGTACCGGACGGCATTCGAACAGGCGCTCGAGGCACTGGCCGACTTCACGCCCTCGATCGAAGGCGAGACGGATCCACGCGCGCCGGCGTTCGGGCAAGCGTTCCTGGGCATCGAGGGGCTTGTGCGGCTGTGGGGCGACGAGCCGACGCTCGCGACGCGGGTGACGGCGCGGCTCGCGCCTCTCTTGCCGGGGGGGCCGCGCGCCGGTATCGGCAATACCCGTTTCGGGGCACAGGTCGCGGCCGTCATCAGTGCGCGTCGCGCGCGGCATCGCGTCACTGCTGAGCCGATCGTCGAGGTCATCCCCAGCGGTGGTCCCGAGACGGAAGCGGCCTATCTCGCGCCACTCCCCGTCCGGCTCCTTCCCGCCGATCCCGAGGTGCGCGATCGACTTCGGCTTTTCGGGCTGACGCGCATCGGCGAGTTCGCCGCGCTGCCCCGCTCGGCGGTCCTGGCG
The DNA here is from genome assembly GCA_013696945.1 of Chloroflexota bacterium. Classification (GTDB taxonomy): domain Bacteria; phylum Chloroflexota; class Limnocylindria; order Limnocylindrales; family CSP1-4; genus Palsa-1032. The sequence goes on from JACCXQ010000096.1 coordinate 2,748, forward strand.
CGGTTCGGGCCGCCAGGTGGGGACGTCCACGATCTGGCTCGCGGCATGGACGGCCGTCCGTTGCGGCCGCGCCGGCCCATCGAGCGGATCGCGGCCGAAGCGGAACTGGAGCCGCCGGTCGAGGGGATCGAGCCGCTCCGCTTCGTGCTCCATCACCTGGCGAGCACGCTCTGCGAGCAGCTCAGCGCACGCGGCGCCGGGGCGGGTCGGGCGGCGCTCGCCCTGGAGCTCGAGCGGTCGGCGCCGCGCCGCTACGAGCAGGCGCTCCCAGAGCCGGCCGCAGTGCCCGACCTCATCGAGCGACTGCTGATGGCGCGGCTCGAGGCGGATCCACCTGGGGCGCCGGTGGAGCGCATCAGCCTCGAGCTCGATGGCACCGCGCCCGCCGCGGGCCAGCAGCTCGGCCTCTTCACGCCGCAGCTGGGCCGCCAGGCGCGACTCGACTGGCAGCTCACCGGCCTCGCCATCCGGTTCGGTCGGGATCGCATCCTCCAGGCCCGACTTCTCGACCCGGAGGCGCTTCTCGCCGAAGGGCGCTTCGCGTGGCGGCCGGCCGCGGTCGGCCTGGAAGAGGCAGGACTCGGGGAGCCGATGGCGCCATGACTCGCCTGCTGGAGGAGCACCCCACGATCGAGGTCACGCTCGATGCGCTCGGCCGTCCACGGTCCATCCGGTGGGCGGGTCGCACCGAATCGGTCGAGGTCTGCAATCACTGGCGGATCGAGGAAGCGTGGTGGCGGCGACCGCTCCGCCGCGACTACTTCAAGATCGTAGGGCCGCGCCTGCTGGCGCTCATCTACCTCGACGACGTCGACGACACGTGGCATCTCGAGCGTGTCTACGACTGAGGCTCGCCCCAGCGATCCGGGTCGGCCAGCGATCTCGGCCTCGCCCCAGCGATCCGGGCCTCGCCCAGCGATCTGCCCCTGGACGCGACTCGACCCCGGGGGAGACCGGGGTCGAGTTCGGAGGAGAGGTCCGTCAGGCCCGGAGAGGAGATGCCGGGCCAGACGAAGTCGAGTCGAGGGGGTCGAACGTCACCCGTTACGACGGCCCTGCTCCGACAGATGTGACGCACCCGGATCGGTTGACGCCTGTGCCCCGCCACGAGGGCGGGGTGGGCGTGCCCTGCGCCGCCATGCGCATCGATGCATAAGCGGTCCGGCGCGCGGCGCAAAGGCGGGCGCTCTTGCGAGATGACGGACCCCGCCGCTCCCGCGAGATGACCGCCGGATGCCGACGCTCTTGCGAGAGATGAGCAGGACCTCGACGCTCCCGCTCCTGACGCTCGCCCGCGTCGCTCCTTCCGCTCGACCCCCGGCTACGGCCATCTTCTCGCCTCACGGGCACAAACCGCGACCCGTCTCCGCCTATGCGACCGACTGAACGCCCGATGGTCACTAATGGCTGGTGAGGCTGTAGTAGCGGCCTGATGCGCGTGGCGTGGTCACAGGGCCGCATCGGTCGGTGGCCATCTGGCCGAGTGCGCAGCTGTTGAGCGCAAGGCCGGAACCTTGCGACAGCAGCGCCCCCCGCGTCGGACGCGCGCGCTCAGGCGACCCAGGTAGCGGGCCGGCGGGTGTCGTGGACGGCGGCCCACCCCGCGCGCGTGCTCGCACGGCGAGCATCTGGCCTGAGCGACGGATAGGAGTCGGACTCGACGTGCGGATCCACCCCGATCGGTCCGGCTGCCACGAGTCGTCGGGGGCACCAGTCAGCGTTCATGCGTCGATGCGCTTAAGGCGGTACAGCGGGCACCGCGCCGACACCGATCAGCGCGTCGCGGCCCGCTCAACGCCCCAGATGGTCAACGCCGGCCGCTGCCGAACAACACGCCCAGCACCGAGCGGACGATGTCCTGGCCGGCGCGCGACCGGGCCACTTTGGACCCCTCGCGGATGAGGACCTCGCGTTCCCGCTGGCGGGCGCGGGCCTCGTCGCGCTGCGCCTTCTCGACCTGCTTTCGGTAGCGCTCGGCCTCACGCTCCATCCGCTTCTGCTCCGCGGCCTGGCGCCGGAGCTCGGCCCGCTGCTGGGCCGGCGTCATCTGGTTCAGCCCGCTGTCGGTCGTCGGGATGGCCGCCGGAGGAACGGAGGCAGCTCGCGCAGAGGCGATCCGCCGCGTGATCATCTCGTGTGCGCTGTCGCGATCGACCGTCGCGGCGTACTTCGGCCGCAACGGACTCGTGGCCACGATCTCAGCGAAGCGCTCGGCCGGCACCGGCGCCATCAGCGAGTCAGGAGGGATCAGGCGCGTGGCGGCGAGCGGCGTGGGGACGCCCTTCGGTGAAAGTACGGTCACGAGCGCCTCGCCGATGCCGAGCGAGGTGATCGTCTCCTCGACGTCGTAGAACTCGGTCATCGGGAAGGTCCGCGCGCTCTTCCGCAGATCCTCCGCGTCGTCGGGCGTGAACGCCCGCAACGCGTGCTGCACCCGATTGCCGAGCTGCGCCAGAACGGACGACGGCACGTCCGTCGGGGTCTGCGTCACGAAGTACACGCCGACGCCCTTGGACCGGATGAGCCTGACGGTCAGCTCGACCTGGTCGAGGAGCGTCTCCGAGGCGTCGTCGAATAGGAGATGAGCTTCGTCGAAGAAGAACGCGAGCTTCGGCTTGGGCAGGTCGCCTGCCTCGGGCAGCGTCTCGTATAGCTGCGCCAGCATCCACAGCATGAACGTGCTGAAGAGACGCGGCTTGTCCATCACGTCCGAGAGCTCGAGCAGCGTGACGACGCCCTTGCCGTCGACCGTCTGGCGCATGAGGTCCTGGACGTCGAGCTGGGGCTCGCCGAAGAAGACATCGGCGCCCTCCTGCTCCAACGTGATGAGCGAGCGGAGGATCACGCCGACGGTCGCCTTGGACATGCCGCCGTAGTCGTCCAGGATCGGCCTTCCTTCGTCCGAGCCCAGGAACTTCAGTGTCGTCTGGAGGTCGGCCAGGTCGAGCAGCGGGAGTGACTCGTCGTCGCAGTACTTGAAGATCAGCGAGAGTACCGATGTCTGGGTCTCGTTGAGGTCGAGCACCTTCCCCAGCAGCATCGGCCCGAAGGAGTGGACGCTCGCGCGCACCTGTGCCCCGAGCTTCCCGGACAGAGACAGGAACTCGACCGGGTGGCCCTTCGGCACGAACGGCCAGGCCAGCGAGGCGCAGCGCTCCTGGATGGCTGCGTTCCCCGGATCGCCCGGCGCAGCGATCCCGGTCACATCGCCCTTGATGTCCGACACGAACACCGGGACGCCCGCTTCAGACAGCTGCCCGGCCATGATCTGGAGCGTCTTGGTCTTGCCCGTCCCGGTCGCGCCACAGATGAGCCCGTGGCGGTTCGTCATGGGCAATCCGACCTGGACGCGGACCTCGCTCAGCACATCGGGGCCGCGTATCGGGCTGCCGAGCACGACGGTCGGCTGCGGCAGCGAATAGCCCTCGGCCATCTGTCGACGGAAAGCTTCGTGGTCGCCGCGCGACGCTTCGTCCATGCCTCTCCTCGCTGCGCCGGGCCCTTCGGCGACACGGCCTGTCTCGGGCCGGCCAGCGTAGCATCGGGCTTCCGAGCGTCCCTTGCGTGCGCTACGCTCCGCGCTCGGCAACGGCTCGTTCGCTTCGGGCCGAGGAGGGTGCGACGTGATCTGCGAGGACTGCGGACACGAGACGAGCGAGACGCCGTTCTGCGTCCGGTGCGGCCATCGTCAGGATCGGCCGGTCTCCTCGGATGCACTGCGCCAGTACAGCGCGGACCCCAGTGAATCGGCGATCTCGTTCCACGTCGTGACGACGCTCTTCCCGCAGCTGCCGCGCGACGACCTGACCGCCTTCCGGATCGTCCTGCTGCTTGGCGTCGGCCTCGTCGTGGCGCTCGCGATCGTCGGCTTCTTCTCGATCGCGCTCGTCGCCGCGGCCGTCCTGGTGCCCGTGATCATGGTCACGTACCTCTACGACGTCGATGTGTACGAGGACGAGCCGCTCCGCGTCTACGTCCTGACGTTCGTCTGGGGCGCCACGACCGGCGCGCTGATGGGTCTCGCGCTCCGCGCGCTGGTCGATGTCGATCCGCTCGGCCCCGGTCCGGACGCCGCGTTCCTGTTCATGCGCGGCGTCGTGGTGCCGATCGTCGCGGGCGGCCTCGCGCTCATCGGCCCGTTGATCCTCCTGCCGTACAAGCGCTTCAACGACGTCCTCGACGGCGCGACGTTCGGTGCCTCTTCCGCGGTCGCATTCGTGGGGGCGCAGGTCATCGCTCAATCCATCGATCTGCTCGGTGCCGGGCTCCGTCCGGGCGGCGACACGCTGCTCTGGATCGCCCGCCTGTTGACCCACGGCGTGGCCCTGCCACTGGTCGCGGCTGGAGCGGTCGGGGCGACATGCGGGGCCTTCTGGCTCCGCTACCGCGCTCCGGTCCGGGATCGTGCCCGGCTCGGCTTGCTCGGACAGCCGTTCGTGGCGCTCGCCGCCGGGGCGGCGCTGCTCGTCGCCGCGGCACTCGCGATGCTTCTCGCACGCGAGATCCTGGCACTCGTCATCGTGGCGGTCCTCGCCGCCATCGCGATGGTCTGGCTGCGGCTCGTCATCCACCTCGGCTTGCTCCAGGAGTCCCTGGAGGTGCCCATCGGCGACCCGGTCATCTGCGCCAACTGCGGGCGCTCGACACCGGCGCACACCTTCTGCGGCCAGTGCGGGGTGTCGCTCCGCGCGCTGCCCAAGGAGGCGCGCCGTGGCCGCGCATCGAGCGCGCCGCCGCCGATCGGTACCGCGGGCCCGACCCAGCCGTCGGGAGAGCCGGCAGCATGAACATCGGGGTGCCGACGCCGCCCATCACGCCCGGCGGGCGGCCGATCGGGTCACCCCCGCTGGACCCGCGGATGGGCACGGCTGAGATGCCACCAGGCCCGCCACCGCTGCCCCCGACGACGTGGGGTGACCCGACCCGAGGCGGCGGACGGTCCGCACTCACGCCGGCGAAGCTGATCCTGGCCTTCGCGGCGATCTTCCTGCTGCTCGTCGTGGTCGGCGCCCTCGCCGTCGCGCTCCTGGCTCCTCCGCCGAAACCGCCGGACTGCCCCGACCCGAACCAGGTCTGCGGAGGCCCGCCGGTCGTGCTCCCGCCCATCGGTGGCTTCACGCCCGCACCGGCGGCCGCCGACCCGAGCAGCCCGCCACTCGCGCCGAGTCCCGGCGCATCCTTCGCAGTGCCGTCGCTCGGCGCAGCCCCTAGCTTCGCCATCATCGTGCCGCCCCAGCCGTCTAACCCCGACAGCCCTCCGCTCCGCACCGGGCAGCTCTTCTCGAGCACGCAGTGGGCGTACGGCGTGGAGCACGAGGAGTACTGGAACGTCGAGGAACAGCCCGGCGGGGCCGTGTCGCTCGGCGTCAGCTTCCGGGACGTCCCCTCACAGGTCGTCGTCCGCTTCGATGCTGCGAACGCCGCCGAGGTCTCGCCGAGCCAGCTCCTCCAGACGCTCGAACAGACGTATCAGGGACGGATCCAGTCCCTCGCTGAGGACACCGCGGACCAGAACCGGATCCTCCGACCCACGATCGGGCACCTGGCGGCCGACGGTCGCGTCTACCGCGGGACCCTGGGGACGGAGGGCGGCATCCAGCCGGTCTCGCTCGTGCTCATCGCCGCCACCGACGGGCGGCTGACCGTCGCCGTGACCGTCCTCGCGACCATTCCCGATTCGACGTTTCCCGATGGGACCCGCGTCTTCCGGATCGCGGGGTATCTGGTCGACCCGATCCTGAAGCGCTTCGACTGGCAGGCGACGCCATGAGCCAGAGCCAGGGTCGCCAGCGCCGGACCGTGGCCGCTGCGGCGTTCGCTGCCGTGGTCGGGCTGGGCGGCGTCGTGGCTGCGTCGGCCTGGTCGCGTCCGATCGCGCAGCCGGAGGCTGCCGATGGCGGTAGCGCTGGGTCCACCGGAGCAGCCGGTGGGACAGCCGGCTCGACGGGCGGTGGAGCAATGCGGGAGGCAAGGATGCACGTCGGAGCGACCGATCCCGAATCGACCGTTCGGTTCGAGGTCGTACTCAAGGTGCCCGGCCGCGCGGAGCTGGACCGGTTTTTGGCGGGCCTCACCGACCCTGCCTCGCCCGAATTTCGACACTACCTGCACCCCGATGAGTTCGGCGCACGCTTCGGGCTCTCCGATGCCCAGATCGGACGCGTCGAGGCCTGGCTGCAGGGCGCCGGTATCGAGATCGTCGGGCGTGACCGCGAGCGGACCCACCTGCGGGTCCGTGGGACCGTGGCACGAGTCAACGCACTCCTCAGCGTGCAGCTCCAGGACCACATCGACGCGACATACGGCGCCTACCACGCTCCCGACCGCGCGCCGCGCATCCCGACCGCGATGCGCGACGCTGTCGAGGGCGTCGCCGGGCTGGACACCACACCACAGATGCGCCCGATGTTCCGGCCGCCACTCGCCGACGTCCCGATCGGTGGCCTGAAGCCGAATGACGTCGCGCTTGCCTATGACATCGCGCCGCTCCGCGCGGCCGGGCTCGACGG